>NZ_JBHYKH010000212.1:0-14284 GCF_042741275.1 Streptomyces sp. NPDC058964 | reverse complement strand
TCTCGCCCGGCGCGGAGGCGGCGTCACGGCGGCTGGTCTCCACGGCACTGCGTCACCTGCGCACCTCTGCCGTCTGCCTCACCCTCGTCGGTGGACTTCCCGGCAGCGGCAAGTCCACCCTCTCCGGAGCGCTGGCCGACCGGCTGGGGGTCACCCTGCTCAGCAGTGACCGCCTCCGCAAGGAGCTGGCCGGCATCCCCGCGGAGCAGTCCGCTGCCGCCGGCTACGGTGAGGGCCTGTACACGCCGGAGTGGACGGCCAGGACGTATGCCGCCCTGCTCGAGCGCGCGGCCGCGCTGATGTCCTGCGGCGAGTCCGTCGTCCTGGACGCCACCTGGTCCGATGCGGGACAGCGCGAGGCGGCCCAGCGCGTGGCCGAACGCACGAGCGCCGATCTGGTGGCCCTGCACTGTCACGTGCCGGGCGACGTGTCCGCGGCCCGCCTGAGAACGCGTGGCGCCGGCACATCCGATGCCGGCCCTGACATCGCGGCCGCCCTGGCCGCGAGGGAACCACCGTGGCCCGAGGCCGTCGCGGTCGACACCAGCGGCCCACTGGAGTCTGCCGTCGCCCGGGCACTGACAGCCGTACGCCCCTGGGGGACCGGACAGGCCCCGGTCTTCCGGCGCCCTTACATGGAGCCTGACTGAAATGCGTGGGCGGCCGTGCTGTCCGGGAGCATTGCTGCCGGTGCCACGGCTCACGGTGCCGGGCTGGTGCTGTCCCTCGACCTGTCGACCAGGAACCGTACCGTGTCCGACAGCGTGGTCAGTTCGAGGTAGTCCTCGTCGGCGATACGGATTCCGGTGCGTTCGGACAGCAGTTCCACCAGGCTGAGAAAATCGAGTGAATCGAGTTCGAGCACGTCACGGTACTTGTCGCCGGGCTCGACCCGCGTGAAGTCCGCGTCCGGCACGATCCGGCTGATGCACTCCCTGACCACCGACATGGCTTCCGCGTCGTCCAGGGGCTTCATCTCACTCACAACTCCTCCGGTTTCTGCAGCAGCCGATCGACCGCCGTCAGGTAGCGCGCGCCCACGGCGCCGTCCGAGGCCCGATGGTCGGCTGCCAGGGTCGCGGTCACCACCGGATGCACACCGAGCATGCCGCCCGCGGCCCAGGGCCGCTCGACGACCGCTCCGAAGCCGACCAGGGCAACCTGGGGCGGATGAATGACGCCGAACACGGCCTCCACGCCCTGGTCGCCCAGATTGGTGACGGTCAGCGTGGCGCCCGCCATCTCGCTCCCGCGCAACCGGCCCCGGCGGGCACGCTCGACCAGATCCTTGAGGCTGTTCATGAGAGCGTCGGGTGACAGGGCGTCGGCACCGTGGATGACCGGCGCGAGCAGTCCGCCCTGCCGGAGCGACACCGCGACACCCAGGTTGACCGCGTCGCCGGGGACGAACTCGTCGTTCTGCCAGTAGCCGTTGAGGCTCGGTACCTCACGCGCCGCTGCCGCTGCGGCCTTCAACAGGAGGGCCGCGGGAACCAGTCGCCCGGTGGGCGGCCGGCCCCGATTGAACCGGCGGAGCCAGTCCGCGGCCGTCTTGAAGTCGATCGTGGTGGCCAGGTAGTAGTGCGGAATCTCCCGCTTGGAGCGGCTCATGAGGTCGGCGACGGCACGGCGCATGGCGTCCGTACGGTGTCCCGCACGGCTGTCGGCCGGCACCGCCGCGTGCCCCTGCTGCTCGCGGTCCTGTCGGAGTGCGGCCGACGGCTCCGGCTCGTACGCTCCGGTGCGTGCACGAGCGGCCGTGTGCACGTCCACCGCGCGCACGGCTCCGCCGTCCCCGGTGCCCCGGACGGTCGTCAGGTCGATGCCGAGGTTCCGGGCGAGCCGCCGGGCATACGGGGTGGCCCGCACCCTTGGCACAGGGGCGGGCACGGCGTGCTCCACATCGGCGCGGGTGATTCGTCCGCCACGTCCGGTGCCGTGCACGGCGCTCAGATCGAGTCCCCGCCGCAGCGCGAGGTGCCGTACCAGGGGGCCCGTGCCGATGGCCGACGTGGCCCCGGTGTCCAGCTCCGGCGGTGGCTGTGCGGAGCTGCCCGTGGCGCGCGCGGGCTGCTCGGCAGTCCTGCTGCTCGGCTCCGCGCGTACCGGCTTCCGGCCGGGTCTCGACTCGGGGGGCACCTTCCGCCGATGTCTCGGGGGTTCCAGGGACGCCACCGGCTCGTGCCCGGCCTTCGCGTGTGCGTCCACCCGTGTGCCGGGCGCGCCCCCGCCGTCGATCTCCGCGAGTGGTGTCCCCACCGGCACCCGGGTGCCCGGCTGCACGAGCAGCCGACCCACGGTGCCGGACTCGAAGCACTCGACCTCGATGGCCGCCTTGTCGGTTTCCACGACCGCGATCACGTCACCCTTGAGCACCCGGTCTCCGGGGCCGACGAGCCACTCCTGCAGCAGGCCTTCGGTCATGTCCGCGCCGAGCGAGGGCATGGTGAACTCGGCCATCTCAGCTCGCCCTCCCGGCGACCGCACCGGGTCCGTCGCCGTCTGCGGGCATGGGCTGGCCGACGGCACGGCGTGCGGCGGCGACGATACCGGCGGGCTGCGGCAGCGCCGCCTCCTCCAGCCGACGCGCGTAGGGCATGGGCACTTCGGCGCTGCACACCCGCTCGATGGGAGCGTCGAGGTCGTAGAAGTGCTGTTCGGTGAGGCGCGCGGATATCTCCGCGGCGAGACTGCCGGTGCGCCAGCCCTCGTCGACGACGACGGCGCGGTGCGTGCGGGCGACCGAGTCGCCGATGGCGGCGTCGTCCAGCGGCCGCAGGGTGCGCAGGTCCACGACCTCCGCGCTGATGCCGACGCCCGCCAGGTCTTCGGCGGCGGCCAATGCCTTCGGCAGCGAACCGCCGTAGGTGATCACTGAGACGTCCGTCCCGGGTCGACGAACGGCGGCATGGTCGATGTCGACCGGCCCCGAGTGGGCGGGCAGCTCGGCGGAGGCGTTGTACAGGCTGCCGTGCTCGAAGATCAACACCGGGTCGGGGTCGGCCAGTGCCGGGGCGAGCATGTGGCGAGCGTCCGTGATCGTCGCAGGGGCGAGCACACGCAGGCCCGGGATGTGCGCATACCAGCCCTCCAGGCTGTGCGAGTGCTGGGCGGCCAGTTGCCGTCCGGCACCTGTGGTCATCCGGATGACGATCGGGACCGGTAGCTGCCCACCCGACATGTGCAGCAGCGTCGCCGCGTTGTTGAGGATCTGGTCCAGGGCCAGCAGGCTGAAGTTGACCGTCATGATCTCGACGATCGGCCGCATGCCCGCCAGGGCCGCTCCGATGCCGGCGCCGACGAAGGCGGACTCCGACAGCGGGGCGTCGCGGATCCGTTCGGGTCCGAACTCCTCCAGCAGGCCGAGGCTGACGCCGAAGCAGCCGCCGTAGCGGCCCACGTCCTCACCCATCAGGAACACCCGCTCGTCGGAGCGCAGGGCCTCGCGCAGGGCCTCGCGCATCGCCTCCCTGTAGGTCGTCTTCCGGTCGGACGACGCGGCCGGCTCAGCGGCACGGGTGTGGGTCGCGGTCATGGCCGGCTCGCCTCCACCGGGCTGGTGACGTATGTGAGCAGATCCTCGACCGGTTCTTCGGGAGCCCGTTCGGCGGCTTCCACGGCGGCGTCGAGCTCGGCGGACAGCCGGTCCTCCAGGGCGGTGCGGGCCTTGTCGGTCAGCTCCTTCGCTTCCCGCAACCGCCGGGCCAGGCCTTCGACCGGGTCGCGCTCCTTCCAGTGTTCGATCTCGGCCTTGTCCCGGTAACGGTCGGAGTCGTACATGGAGTGGGCACGGAAGCGGTAGGTGTGCATTTCCAGGAAGTGCGGCCCGGTACCGGCACGCACACCTTCGGCCGCCCGGCGGGCGGCGTCCTCCACGGCGAGGACGTCCATGCCGTCGACGGCCCAGGAGACCATGCCGTACGCGGCGGCACGTAGCGCGAGGTCGGTCTGGGCCTGATGGCGGGCCAGCGCGGTACCCATCGCGTACAGGTTGTTCTCGCAGATCAGCAGCAGGGGAAGGCCCCACAGAGCGGCGAGGTTGGCCGTCTCGTGGAACTCGCCCTCGGCGAAGGCGCCATCGCCGAAGAAGCAACAGGTGACTCGGTTGTGGCCGGTCATGTGGTCGGCGAGGGCGAGTCCGGCCGCAAGCGGGATCCCACCGCCGACGATCGCGTTGCCGCCGTAGAAGCGGCGGCCTGCGTCGAAGAGGTGCATGGATCCGCCACGGCCACGGCTGCAGCCGGTGGACTTGCCGAACATCTCCGCCATGATCGCCTCGGCCGGGACCCCGCGGGCGAGTGCATGTCCGTGTTCGCGGTAGGTCGAGACGACCGCGTCGTCGTCCGTGAGGGCCTCGTTGACGCCGACGGCCACGGCTTCCTCACCGATGTAGAGGTGCATGAAGCCCCGAATGCGCGCAGCGCTGTACAACTCCACGCAGCGTTCCTCGAATCGGCGGACGCGCAGCATCGACTCCAGCAGTGCCCGGCGGTGCGCCGCCTGCTGGTCCGGCCGGGCCCGGGGCCGGTGCGGGGTGCGGGTGGTACTCATGCCGAGGCCTCCGTGGGGTTCTGGGAGGAGCCGACCTGTTCCAGGGTGGAGATGTCGCCCTCGGGCAGACCCAGCTCCCGCGCTCGCAGCAGGCGGCGCATGACCTTTCCACTGCGCGTGTGGGGCAGGTGCTGGTCGAAGGCGATCTCCCGTGGCGCCACGGCCGGGCCGAGCCGGCGCCTGGCGTAGGCGAGCAGCTCCTGCCGGGTGCGGGCGTTCTCGTCGAAGCCGGGCCGCAACGTGACGAACGCCTTGACGATGTTCCCGGCGACGGGATCGGGGCGGCCGATCACACCTGCTTCGGCGACCGCCGGGTGCTCCATCAGCGCGTTCTCGACCTCGAACGGCCCGATGAGGTGTCCTGCCGACTTGATCACGTCGTCCGCACGCCCGACGAACCAGTACCAGCCGTCGGCGTCGCGTCGTACCAGGTCGCCGGTCAGGTACCAGCCGTCCGCGAAGGCCGCCGCGGTGCGTGGCTCGTCGTGCAGATAGCCGCGGAACATGGACGGCCAGCAGGGCCGGAGCGCCAGCTCGCCCTCCGCGCCGGGCTGCTCCAGTACGGTGACGCGGCCGTCGGTCCTGTCCACCCGGCCGTCCTCGCCGCGCCGCAACACGGCCGCCTCCACGCCGGGGAGGGGACGTCCCATCGACCCGGGGCGGATCTCGCAGGCGGCGAAGTTCGCGATCATGATGGCGCCGGTCTCGGTCTGCCACCAGTTGTCGTGCACCGGCAGCCCGAGGACCTCCTGTCCCCAGACCACGACCTCCGGATTGAGCGGTTCGCCGACGGAGGCGATGAACCGCAGTGCACCGAGGTCGAACGAGCGGGGCAGATCGTACGGTCCCGAGCGCGGTGTGGTCCGCATCAGCATGCGCAGAGCCGTCGGAGCCGTGTACCAGACACTGACCCTTTGGTCGGCGAGGATCCGGTACCACCGGCGGGCGTCGTATTCCCCCTCGTCCACCACGACCGTCACCCCGTGCATGAGCGGCGCGACGATTCCGTAGGACACCCCGGTGACCCAGCCCGGATCGGCCGTGCACCAGAACACGTCGTTCTCGTGGAGATCAAGTGCGTACAGCGCGGTCACGTAGTGGGCGACGGCCGCCTCGTGGACGTGTACGGCCCCTTTGGGCGTGCCCGTGGTGCCGCTCGTGAAATGCAGCAGGGCCATGTCGTGCGGCGAGGTCGGCGGAATGGTGAAGGTGTCGGCGGCCTCGGCCATCAGCGCGGTGAGGGAAACCGTGCCGGGAAGCTCCTCCGCCCCCTCGCCGACGATCAGCACGAGACGCAGGGCGGCAAGCCGTTCGCGTTGCCCGGCGACCTTCCTGCGGTACAGCTCGGCGGTGGTGACCAGGACCTGCGTGTCGCTCAGCGTCAATCGCTGGGCGACCGGGTCCGGTCCGAAGGCGGAGAACAGGGGGCACAGGACGCTGGTGTTCTTGAGCGTGCCGAGGACCACGGTATACAGCTCGGGGCATCGGCCGAGCAGCGTGGCCACCCGGTCGCCGTGACCGATACCGAGCGCCCGGAGCACGTTGGCGAACTTCGCGGTGGACCGGGCCAGCTCCCCGTACGTCACACAGGTCACGGAGTCGTCCCGCCCCACACAGCGCAGCGCGACCGCCGTCGCGTGCTCCGACGCGGCGTGACGGTCCACGGCCTCGTGCGCGATGTTCAGTCCCCGTCCGCCGGGCAGCCCCTGCAGGTCGGCGCGCGCTTCCGGCCACGTGAAGCTTGCACACACCTTCTCGTAGTCGCCCAGATTCGGCTCGACGCGAGGAGGTGCGGTCTTCTGGATCGTTTCCCATCGCATGGCAGCCACCTTCCTGCGGACCCTCTTCGACCATCTGTCCCGGCCCGCCCCGCATGCACTGGGCCGAACGGCCCTGGCTGTGGCCGTCAAGCCCAATGGGCGCTGCGGACCGCCGAAGGCGGGGCGTCCACCCGACCGAGCGGGCAGGGGCGAAAGGACCCGGGCTCGTGGTCCGCATGGCCCTACCCGTGTGGTGCCGGACCGGAAATCCTGCGTTCGTGGACTGTGTGAGGCATGGGCGATGCCACACCTGCCCCAGGCGGTGCTGAAGGAGAACGGCCATGAGTGCGGACCCCGACGTGAACGCGACGTCGCCTCCCGCGTCCGGCGGGCTGGTGATGGGCAAGGATGGCATCCACGCGCTCGTGGAGGTGTTGTCCGGGCGCGGTTTCACCGTGGTCGGCCCCACCGTGCGGGACGGCGCGATCGTGCTTGCCGAGCTGGAGTCGGCCGACGAGCTGCCCTATGGCTGGGGCGTGGAACTCGAGGCCGGGCGGTACCGGCTGCGGGAGCGGGCCGACGGCGCCGCCTTCGCGAACGCGGCCGGCCCCCAGTCGTGGAAGCAGTTCCTGCACCCGGCGAGAGTGCGTCAGTGGCGTGCCGACCGGGTCGACAGGGAGACGGTGTTCACGTCCGAGGAGAGTTCACCGCCGCGGTACGCCTTCCTCGGGGTGCGCCCCTGTGACGCGCGGGCGATCGCGATCCAGGACCGGGTGCTCACCGGCGGGATCCACCGCGACCCCGGGTACGAGGGGCGGCGCGCCGGGGCGCTGCTCATCGCGGTCGAGTGCACAGAGCCCGGAGGCACCTGCTTCTGTGTCTCGATGGGGACGGGCCCCGCCGCTCCGCCCGACTGTGACCTGGTGATCACCGAGGTGGTCGATGAGGACGGCCACCGCTTCTGGATCCGCGGCGGCAGCCGGGAAGGCGAGCAGATTCTGGCCGAACTGCCCGGCCGCCCGGCAGACCCCGTCACCCGTACGGCGGCCCGCGCGGGCGTTGCCGCCGCCGCGGCGCGGATGGGCCGGACCATGCCCGAGGCCGGCTTGCGGGAACTGATGGCCGGTACGCTCGATGCCCCGCGCTGGGACGACGTTGCCGGGCGCTGTCTGACGTGCGGCAACTGCACCATGGTGTGTCCCACCTGCTTCTGCACCACGACCGAGGACGTCACCGACCTGACCGGCGACCACGCGGAGCGGTGGCGGCTGTGGGACTCGTGCTTCGACCTGGACTTCTCCCACCTGCAAGGCGGCCCCGTCCGCGAGTCTCCGCGCAGTCGTTACCGGCAGTGGATGACCCACAAGCTCGGCACCTGGTACGACCAGTTCGGCTCCTCCGGCTGCGTGGGCTGCGGCCGCTGCATCGTGTGGTGCCCGGTCGGCATCGACATCACCGAGGAGGCCGCCGCCCTGCACGACTGGACGCGGGCCGGAGCACCCGGAGACGCCCCGTGACCGGGTTGCCGTCCCCCCTGGACTTTCTCCCGCCCGCACAGCGCGAGCGGTTGCTGGCTGCCGGGCTCGACGTGACGTTCCCAGCGGGCGCACGCCTGTTCGACGAGGGAGGGCGGGCCGACCGATTCTGGCTGCTGCGCGGTGGCGAGGTCGCCCTCGACATCTGCATTCCCGGCAGACAGCCGGAGACTGTTGTGGAAACGCTCGGTGCGGGGCAGTTGCTCGGCTGGTCCTGGACCTGCCCGCCGTACCGCTGGCACCTGGGCGCACGGGCCGTGACCGCGGTGGAAGCCACGGAGTTCCCCGCCTGCGACGTCGTTGCCCTTTGCACGGCCGATCCGGAACTCGGATACGCCCTGATGCGCCGCTTCACCGAGGTGGTCGCCGAGCGACTGCAAGCCACCCGCATCAGGCTGCTGGACCTCTACGCACCCCACGGGGGTGGCCCGCCATGAGCAGCGTGCTGCCGCCGCTGCCGTACCGGGTCGCCGAGACCCGGGCGGAGACCGCCGACGTCCGTTCGCTGGAGCTGGTTCCCGTCGGCGGGGAACTCCCGCCCTTCTCACCGGGCCAGTTCGCGATGATCTATGCGTTCGGGATCGGTGAGGTGCCGATCTCGGTCAGCGCCCTGCGCGGCCCGCACGGAGGCCTCGTGCACACCGTGCGCGCGGTGGGCGCGGTCT
This sequence comes from Streptomyces sp. NPDC058964, assembly GCF_042741275.1. Classification (NCBI taxonomy): domain Bacteria; kingdom Bacillati; phylum Actinomycetota; class Actinomycetes; order Kitasatosporales; family Streptomycetaceae; genus Streptomyces; species Streptomyces sp. NPDC058964. The sequence goes on along the minus strand of NZ_JBHYKH010000212.1, from coordinate 5,773 downwards.
CCACCGCCCTCCACGACCTGCGCCCGGGGGACACCGTCGGACTGCGCGGGCCGTACGGCACCGGCTGGGACCTGGACGCGGCTGCCGGCCAGGACGTGCTGGTGATCGCCGGCGGCATCGGGCTCGCGCCACTGCGACCTGTGGTGCACGCGGTCCTGAACCGCGCGGCCGCCTACGGTCGGCTGGGGATCCTGGTGGGCACCCGTACCCCGGGTGACCTGATCTACAAAGAGGACATCGGACGCTGGCGTGACACGGCCGAGGTGGGGGTGACCGTCGATCGCCCCGGCCTGGGCTGGCACGGCTCGGTGGGGGTCGTGACCACCCTCCTCGACGCGTTCGCCCTGCGGCCGGACCGCACGTACGCGCTGGTGTGCGGGCCCGAGGTGATGATGCGCCACACCGCACGCGCCCTGCTGGGCCGAGGTCTCGCCGCCCACCGCGTTCAGGTGGCGCTGGAACGCAACATGCGCTGCGGCACCGGCCATTGCGGCCACTGCCAGCTCGGCCCGCTGCTGTTGTGCCGGGACGGACCGGTCGTCGCCTATGACCGCGTGGAACGCCTGCTGGCCGTACGGGAGCTGTGAGATGGAGACCGCCCGAGGACTGGCCGGGGACTCAGGACAACCCACCGACCGAGAAGTGGCAAGTACTCACCCCCTGCCCACGCTCGCCGTCTGGAAGTTCGCCTCCTGCGACGGCTGTCAGCTGACCCTGCTCGACTGCGAGGACGAACTGCTCGCCCTCGCCGAGCGCGTGCGCGTGGAGCACTTCCTGGAGATGTCCGGTGCCGAAGGCCCCGGCGGGGGGCGCGCGGAGCTGGCCGGCCGGGGCCCGTACGACCTCTCGCTGGTCGAGGGCTCGATCACCACGGCCGAGGACGCCGAGCGCATCCGGCACATCCGGCGCATCTCCCGGCACCTGGTGACCATCGGCGCCTGCGCCACCGCGGGCGGCATCCAGGCACTGCGCAACTTCGCCGACGTCGACGAGTTCCGTGCCGCGGTCTACGCCCGGCCGGACTACATCGCCACCCTGGAGACCTCGACGCCGATCTCGGCACACGTACCGGTCGACTTCGAACTCCGGGGCTGCCCCATCGACCGACGCCAGCTCCTCGAAGTCATCACCGCCCACCTGGCCGGACGCACGCCACAGATCCCGAGCCACAGCGTCTGCTTCGAGTGCAAGCGGCGCGGCACCACCTGCATCACGGTGGCCCACGGCACTCCCTGCCTGGGCCCGGTCACCCATGCCGGGTGCGGTGCCATCTGCCCCGCCTACGGACGCGGCTGCTACGGCTGTTTCGGGCCGACCGGCCGGCCCAATCTGCGGTCCATGGTCGCGCAGTTGCGCCGGGACGGAATGAGTGAGGCGGACATCCAGCGTGTCTTCCGCACCTTCAACGCCGCGTCACCGGAGTATGCCCCCGTAGCCGATCTGCTGGCCGAGGAGCGACAAGCCCGGCGGCCAGGAACGGAAACCGACCCGGAAAGGCCCGCATGAGCCATCGCGGAACCCGCGTCCTGCGGCTGGACGCCCTGGCCCGGGTGGAAGGCGAAGCCGCCCTGCACCTGCGCGTGCACGAGAATACGGTCACAGAGGCGCGGCTGCGTATCTACGAACCACCCCGGTTCTTCGAGGCCTTCCTGATCGGCCGCGCCCATACCGAGCCGCCCGACATCACCGCCCGTATCTGCGGCATCTGCCCGGTCGCCTACCAGATGAGCGCCTGCCAGGCGATCGAGAACGCCTGCGGTGTCACGGTGGACGGGCCTCTCGCGGAGCTGCGCCGCCTGCTGTACTGCGGGGAATGGATCGAGAGCCACACCCTGCACATCTACCTGCTGCACGCCCCCGACTTCCTCGGCCGGGCCGATGCTGTCGAGCTCGCCCGCGATCAGCGGGCGGCCGTCGAGCGCGGCCTGCGGATCAAGCAGACCGGCAACGCGATCCTCGAACAGCTGGGCGGACGCCCCATCCACCCGGTCAACATCCGCGTAGGCGGCTTCTACCGCGCACCCGCGCCCGAAGAACTCCGACCGCTGGCCGAACGGTTGCGGCAGGCCCGTGACGACGCGCTGGAGACCGTCCGCTGGGTGGCGGCGTTCGACTTCCCCGATGCGGCAACCGACCATGATCTGTTCGCGCTGAGCGACCCGGGCCGCTACGCCATCGACTCCGGCGCACCAACGGTGATGTCTCCCCATGAGCGAAGCCGGGCGTCCCGTGAGTTCCCCGTGTCCGAGCTCGAACAGCACGTCCACGAAGAGCAGGTGCCGCACAGCACGGCTCTGACCGCCGCTCTCGACGGCCGCCGCTACCTGACCGGCCCCCTGGCCCGCTACGCGATCAACGGCCGGTGGCTCCACCCGGCGGCGGCCGATGCCGCCCGCGCCGCCGGTCTGGGCGATCCCGGGGCCGGAGACATCTGCGACAACCCCTTCCGCAGCATCGTCGTACGCGCCGTGGAAGTGGTGCAGGCCGTCGAGGAAGCCCTCAGGATCATCCAGGACTACGCACAACCGCCGCAGCCGGCCCTCGACGTCATCCCCCGGAGGGCAGGGGGCGCCGGAGCGACCGAGGCGCCGCGCGGACTGCTCTACCACCGCTACGCCCTCGACGAGAACGGCACACTCACCGAGGCACGGATCATTCCGCCCACAGCCCAGAACCAGACCGCCATCGAGGAGGACGTACGCCGGACCGTCCAAGCCCGGCTGAACCGTCCCGGCCCCGCTGCCGACGACGAGGAGCTCACCCGCTTGTGCGAACGGGCCATCCGCAATCACGACCCCTGCATCTCCTGCGCCGCCCACTTCCTCGACCTGACCGTGGAACGTGCATGACCGGCCGGGTCGTGGTGATCGGTGTGGGTAACCCGCTCCGGGGTGACGACGGGGCGGGCCCAGCGGTGGTGGAAGCCTTGCGAGGCCGCGTTCCCGACGACACGGTGCTGGCGATCAGCGACGGCGAACCCGGCCGGATGCTCGAACTGTGGCGCGGAGCCGATACCGCGGTGGTGGTGGAAGCCCTTCGCACGCGTCCGCCCAGGCCGGGCGCACTGCACACGCTGACGGGAACGGAGGCCGCCGGCCGCGCGAGGGGTACCGCGAGCACGCACGCCCTGGGCCTGGGGGAGTGCCTAGCCCTGGCGGAAGCCCTCGACCTGCTCCCACGAAAGGTCGTCGTGCACGCCGTGGAAGTGGTCCACGTCGAACTCGGCACAGGGCTGAGCGAACCGGTGCGATCGGCCCTCCCCGAATTGATCGAGCGTGCCTCGGCCTCCGTGCGACAGGCCCGCGAAGGCAACGACCCGCGCCGGACGTCTGGCGGTGCGCCCCGACCCTGACCAGTTGCGGCACAGACAGGCGAGTGCTGGACCCATCGCCAGGGAAAGGGGCCGAAGGGCCCTCGTGCTCCGGTGACAGGGGGTGCGACGGTGACATCGGTCCCACGCGCTGCGAGCCCTGTGAAAGGCGGTGCGGACGATGACACTCCCTCTGGTTGCAGGAATCGACGGATCGGACTCGAGTCTGCTTGCCCTCGACTGGGCCGTGGACGAAGCGGGCCGCCTCGGCGCTCCCCTCAGGGTCGTATACGCCTCCCTCTGGGAGCGATACGAACTCGCCCTGCCGGCAACCGTCCAGGGGCGCCCTTCCGAGCAGGTGCTGGCGGAACACGTCGTGGCCTCCGCGGCAGAGCGTGCCGAGCGGCGCAACCCCGATGTGAAGGTCACGACCGACATCCTCCTGGAGGAACCCGCGGCCGCCCTCGTCCGCGAGGGGGACGGCGCGTCCGCGCTGGTGACGGGGTCCCGCGGGCGAGGCCGGCTCAAAGGAACGCTTCTCGGATCGGTCGGTCTGGCCGTGGCGGGCCGGGCCCGCTGCCCGGTGATCGTGGTCCGGGGAGACGCGGCGGGTACGGCCGGTAGGCATGAGCGGATCCTGCTCGGCGTGGGGGACAGCGATACGTCCCCCGGGGCCGTGCGGTTCGCCTTCCGCGAAGCCGAGCTGCGCGGTTGCGTCCTGGACGTGATCCGGGCCTGGCGCAGCCCCGCCTGCCGGAGCCGTCATCGCGAGGACGCGGCGAACAGCCCCGAGGCGGAGGCCTCCGCACTGCTCGACACACTGCTCGAAGGAGTGGTCGCCGAGCATCCGCAGGTACGGGTGCACCGTACGACCCTCGAAGGGCCGGCCGGCAAGATCCTGGTGAACCGGTCCGCAGCCGCTGACCTCGTGGTCGTCGGGGCACGGCGCAGGACGAGCCCCGTCGGGTTCCAGCTCGGCCCTGTCAGCCACGCACTTCTGCACCACGCTCTGTGCCCGGTCGCGGTCGTGCCGCAGAGGCCCTGACCGTGGCGAGGATCCCGCGCGGTGCGAGGTCTCGATCCGGACCGGGGCGACGCGCCTGAGGCGTGTCCGAAGCCCGCAGCGCTTCTTGCTGCGGGTCCTGGGCCGTGGCCAGTCACGAGCCTGTTCGACCGAAGCCGACCGAGGTGCGTTCGGGGCTTGCGGGGGCGTTTCGCGCAGGTGCGTCCGCGGATTTCAGCCGAACAGACTCTGCACCCGGATCGTCTCGACACGCCGCCACGTACCGCCAGGGAGCAGCAACCAATCGCCGGCCGTGCCGCGGGCACTCCAGCGGACCGAGCCGCCCGTCGCCCGCGCGGCGGGCTTGACCCTCGGCGGCGTCCCGGCGCTGCCGTCGGCGCGTGCGGCCGGCCGCTTGGCTCGCCTGCGCTTGCCCATATGGCATCCCTTTCAACCCCGGGTCGAGGTCTGATACGTCCAGCATCGCTGCCGCATTCTTACGGGCGATGGGGCCGAACGGTACCCACGAGGACCATCGGTCCCATACCGCGCCGCTCCGTCGAGCGCGAGGGTGGAACGGTATCGGAACCTGAGCGGAGGGCCGTTCCATGCGGACGCCGCACCTCCCAGGCCGCAGAAGCGCTCTCGGCTCGATCGGCTCGAACGGAAATCGGGTCGCGTGTGGGTCTCGTACAGTCTGGAACCCTCTTGAGTCGTCGTGGCACTGCCCCTCGCGACGGTGGGCGCCGGGGGCAGTCCGTACCGGTGTCACGCCGGTACGGGCCTGGCTGCGGCGAGGCGCCACGGCGACCGAGTGGCTGGACGCCCGCGGTGACACCTCCGCGCCGCCACCGGCCCGGGATCTTTCGACGAGGGCCGGCGTGGCGGTGGGCTTCGGACCGCATCCGGGGGCGGGGCGGTCAGGTACGCGGCAGGGCAAGCCCTCGGCCGGCCCTTCGGCCGCCGCCGGCTGGACCGGTGGACCGCGAACGGGAACGCGTGGCACCGGTCCGGCCAGCGCGCGGAGGAAGCAACCATCCGCGCCGTCCGTCACGCGCCCCGGGCGCGTCGGTCGCGATCCGCTGACGCCTCGCACGGCGTGGAGACACGGGGGTGACCGGCCGGACGGCGTGGGGGCCGCAGGAGATGAGGTGGGAAAGATGGACGAGGAAGGCTCCGAGCCGAGGGTCGTGGTCGGCGTCGACGGGTCGACGTCCTCCTACGAGGCCCTGCGATGGGCCGTTCGCTACGCGGGTCTCGTGGGCGGCGTCGTGGACGCAGTCACCGTGTGGGAGCTGGCGGGTCTGTACGGCTGGTCGGCGCCCGCCGTGGACTTCGATGTCGACGAGGACGAGGCCCGGCAGCGGATGCGACAGGAGCTGGCCGATGTCCTGGGCGCGGACGTGGCCGGGTCGGTCAGGACACACGTGGTGCAAGGCAATCCCACGTATGTCCTGCTG
>NZ_JBHYKH010000211.1:0-14487 GCF_042741275.1 Streptomyces sp. NPDC058964 | reverse complement strand
GCGGGGTTGGGGTCGGGGGGCGGCGGGGCCCCCGGTTGTGGTTGGGGGGGGGGGCCCCCCCCCCCCCGCCTCCGGGGGGGTTTTGGGGGGCCGGGCGCCCGCCTCACCCCGCCCCGGCGGCTCGGATCTCACCATGGCACCGGCTTCAGCAGCAGCCGGTGGGGACGGAGCGTGATGCCCACACGGGTCGCCTCGTTCGACCCGCTGACCTGTTCGAAGCGGTACTTCGAAGCCAAGGCCGCCGTGATCAGGGTCAGTTGGGCCATGGAGAAGTGGTCGCTGGGGCACTTGCGATTGCCGACGCTGAACGGGCTCATGGCGTACTTCGGCACGTCCTTGGCGCGCTCCGGCAGCCAGCGGTCGGGGTCGAAGCCGAGGTTGTGCGCGTACGACCGGCCATCGCGCTGGATGGCGTACGGGCTGTAGACGATGTCCGCCCCGGCCGGAATGCGATAGCCGCCGAGCGCGGTGTCGGTCACCGCGCGCCGCGTCAATATCCATACGGCGGGACGCAACCGCATGGCTTCGACGACGACATTGTTGGTGTGCGTGAGCCGGCGGACGTCCTCGAATCCAACCGGGCGACCGCCGGTCACGGATTCGACCTCGGCGCGCACCTTCTCGGCGTGTTCCGGATGTTCGGCGAGTACCTGGAGCAGCCACATGATCGTGGAGGCGACTGTTTCACTGCCGGGAGTGAGTATCGCGACCACCTGGTCGTGGATCTCCTGTTCCCCGATGGGCTCGCCATTCTCGTCCTTCGCCTCCAGCAATGCCGTCAGCAAATCGTCCGGCTTTTGACCAGACGCCCGCCGCTCGGCGACGATCTCGTCGACCAGGAGATGCAAATCGGCCAGGGCTCGGTTGAATTTCCGGTTGGGCGGCAGCGGCAGCCGGTACAGCGGTCCGAGCGGGACGACCATCCGCCGATACATACCGCGGAAGACGGTGGCGAGGGCGATGCACAGCCGCTCGGCCCGCTCGTCCATGTACTCGCCGCGCAGCAGGCAGCGGGCGGCGATGCGCACGGCGACACGGAAGGACTCGGAGGTGCAGTCGACGGTCTCGCCGGGCCGCCAGCGCTCGGTCAGCCCGTGCGCCTCCTCCTCCATGACGGGCCCGTACGCGGGGATGGCGTCCAGCCTGAACGCGGGCTGGATGGTGCGCCGCTGACGCCGGTGCCGGGGGCCGTTGGCGGTGGCCACGCCCTCCTTGCCGAGCAGGCCCTCCAGGGACTCCCACAGCGGTCCGTCGATCTTGTAGTCGGGGCTCAGGGCCAGGGCGCCGGTGAGCGCGGGGGCGGTGACGGCGTACACGGTCTTCGGGCCGAGCCGCAGACGTACGACGTCACCGTGGTCGCGCAGCCCGGACATGAAGGCCAGCGGATCGCGGACCAGCCGCCAGCCGTGACCGAGGACCGGAACGGCACCTCCCGCCAGGGGCGGCTCACGCAACTCGGGCACTTCGAGTGCCGTGGGCTTCACAGACTCGACGGTCATTTCTCACCTGCCGCTTCGTTGTTGACGTACGGGGGCGTGGACCGGTCGTCCCAGCTGTCCACCATGTACCGGCCGGACTCGTGATGGAACCAGTAGACGGAACTGAACCAGTTCCGCATATTGCCGAGGCAGGCCCGGACGGCGGCGCCGAGTTCCTTTCCCTGCACCGTGCCGTCGTCGAGCCGGTCCGCGAACCGCAGAGCCTCCGATTCCGCTTCGAGGAATTCCGTGATGCACTCCTCGACGCGCCGCCGCACTTCCGCGACCGCCTCTTCCAGAGTCAGCCCCTCATAGGTGATGAGACTGATTCCGAGATTGTGCACCTCGTCCCCCGCGATTTCCTTCGGAAGCGAACAGAGGTCGTTGTACCAGGCGGCGAATTCCTGGCTCAGCAGCGCCGGGCGGCGATATGCCGGGTCTTTCCGAACGGAGTCCGGGAGTTCACATCCGGCGCTCGGCTCCAGCAGGTCCGTCCATATCCGGTGCGCGAAGGTCAGCCGGCGCAGGGCGAGATATTCTTCGACCCCGGGCACATATCCTTCGACCCGGTTGCGGAACTCCCGGTCGTACGCCTCGATCACGGCGTGGAAGTGCCGGGCGAACCGCGCGTTCCAGGTCCGGGGCAGGAACGAGTACAGCCGCGTCACACTGTCCGCGAAGCCCGCGACCACGGGGTCCGGGTGGTCCAGGTGGTGTCTGGGTGAATCGAGGGCCGCATGCAACCGGAACCTGAGCCGCCGCCAGTCGGCCGCGCGGCCGTGGACGATGTCGCGGTCGTGGCGGTCGTCCCAGACGAAGAACCACGCACTGTAGTCGGCTATGGCCTGCAGGACGTCCTCGGGGGCGCCAATGTAGTAGCCCGCCATGAGGTCGGTGTAGCAAAGTCCGTCGGCATATTCCTTCACCTTGTCCGCCGGCATGAGCCGTTTTTCCAGCAGCCAGACGCGGGTCTTCTCCTGGAGCCGCGGCCAATACGGATGCAGTTGCCGGGGAAACGCGGCCTCGATCACCGGTAGCGCCAGCGATGGCGGAACCGGGACCGCCGTCGGCGTCGATGTGGTGCTGTGTGGGAAAGCATGCACGAACAAACCCCTCTCAGCCGCCAGGAGCACACACCCCTCCCGTTGTGCCGGGCGTGCGCCGTTGCGTATCCCCGCACTTCCATTCAGCCCTACAACTGACCGTTCTGGGAACGGATTTGCTTCACTCACTACCCCACAGTGCCGAGAATCCCCCCTTGCGTGACTGCTCGAGGATCGATAGGGGCGCACAAAGGATCGAATGTGCGACGGACAGGCGAGCGAGGGCGGCGGGGATGAATGCAGACGAACGCAGACGAACAACGCCCGGCCAGGGAAGTCCCTGACCGGGCGTCACAAGGGGTCGCGCGGGTCTCAGTCGTTGGCGACCACGGGGTAGCGTGGCTCGTTCTCGGCCATCTGCCGCAGCGCGTCCTTGCGCTCGCGCTTGGAGAGACGGTCGATGTAGAGGTAGCCGTACAGGTGGTCGGTCTCGTGCTGCAAACACCGAGCGAAGTAGCCGGTGCCGCGCACCTTGATCGGGTTGCCCTTCTCGTCCTGCCCGGTCACCTCGGCGTAGTCCGGACGGGCGAGCGGCGCGTAGGCGGTCGGCACGGACAGGCAGCCCTCGTTGCTGTCGTCCAGGCGGCGCTTGTCGGCGGGCAGGTCGACCAGCTTCGGGTTGCACACCACGCCGACGTGCCGGACGCCCTCGTCGTCCATGCAGTCGTAGACGAAGACCTTCAGGTCGACACCGATCTGGTTGGCGGCCAGGCCCACGCCCTCGGCGGTGCGCTGGCTCGCGAACATGTCCGCGACCAACTGGTCCAGTTCGTCGCCGAACTCGGTGACGTCCTGGCACTCCTTGTGGAGCACCGGGTTGCCGACGACCGTGATGGGCCGCGAGGTGCCGCGCTCGCGCCAGGCGTTCTCGCGCTCCTCCGTGTCCTCGGTGTCGATGACGAAGCCCTCGTCGTCCACGGGGAGCACGCCCGCGTGCTGCTGATCGGTGTCCTGCTGCGCCATGACCGACGTACGCCTTCCTGCAAGCCTGGGAGAAATCTGCGAGTACAGCCTAAAGGGGTCGCTCGCGGGACATGGCTCAGCAGACTTCCTCGAGGTCCCGCCAGTCCCTGGAATCCGGGCTGTCCGCGACCCACCCGTCCAGCAGCCCCCTCACCAGCGAAGCCGGCGCGGCCACCCCGCACTCTCGCTCCGGCACCCACATCTGCCCGTCGGTGCGGTGCCCCAGGGGCCCGGGATGCCCCGGCTCGCTGTGGTCGTGGGGGTCGAGATGCACCCCGTCGCCCTCGTCGGACGGCATCCGTGACTCCGAGCACATCCGGCACAGCAGCCGCACGGAGGACGACCAGTCCTCCGCGGCGAAGCCGGCGTCGGCGGCCAGCTGCTCCAGGGCGTCCCGGTCGGCCTCGGTCGCGGCCTCCAGGAGCACCACCCAGGTGGGGACGGGGGACGGGGCCCACAGCTCGATCTCGTCGAAGACGGGGTACGAGTGCCCGGTGGCCGTGGTCCGTTCCCCGTGGGGCACCCCGTCGTGCAGGACGACTTCGCCCCAGCGTCGCCCGGACGAGGGAAGCGGAATGGACAGCACCTCGATCCGCGCCGGATCGAGCCTGCGTCCCCACACGACCTCGGCCTCGCCCTCGGGCGACAGCCGTACGGCCGCGCTGCCCAGCTCCATGCCGAGCGGCTCCCCCGAGGCGGTCGCTCCGCCCGGCACCCGCAGCCCGTAGGCCTGCCAGGCCCGCCGGGCCAGCGGCCAGTCCTGCAGGGCGGTGGCGGCGATGCCGACGTTCCACCAGTCGGGCGCCCCGGCCTCCCGGTCCAGCAGGGCCACGGCCCTGAGCCCGGCGGCCCGCGCCTGCTCCCAGTCGTGCCGGAACTTGTGCAGCAGGGCGAGGTTGAACCAGGACTCGGACAGCCAGGGCTCCAGATCGGCGGCACGTGTCAGCAGCTCGCCCGCGTCCTCGTACCGGCCGTCACCGATCAGCGTGAACGCGCGATCGGTGGCCTGCCGCCAGGAGGCGGAGGGCCGGTGCCGTCCCTTGCCGAAGATCCTCACGATTCCCGCCTGCCAGTTCCAGTTCCTCACAGTGGGCTGGCTTGTGCCCCCGGACACCCTCTCCCTCGCATCCAACCACGTACGGCGGGAAGGGCGCTCATTACCCATGGGTTACCCAGCCGACGGCAGGGTCAGACAGTCCCGGGACAGCACGCGGGCCAGCGACTCCACCACCTCCGGCGCGTAGTCCCCGGACGTCCCGAGCCGCAGTTCCTCCAACGCCTTCAGCGGCCCGCCGGGCCCCGCGCCCCGGGCCTTCTCCTCGTAGGCGTTCACCGCCCGCACGATCCGGGCGGCCACCGGCTGCTCCTGGTAGGGGTCGGCCTGCCGCTCCACCACCACGGCGACCGCCGCGTCCACCCCGGTCTGCCGGACGACGGCCCCGCCGAGCAGCGCTATGCGCCGCTGCTCCTCGGGCGGCAGCCCGGCGGTGGCCCCGGCCGGCACCGGGTCGACCAGGCTGAGCTGGCCGATGTCGTGCATCAGGGCGGCGTACTCCAGCACGGTCAGTTCGGCGCCGGACAGCCCCAGGTCCCGGCCGACGGCCCGGCTGAGCGCGGCCACACGCCGGGCATGCCCGGCCGGGGTGTACCCGGCGACCTCGGTGGACCGGGCCAGGGAGGCGATGGTCTGCCGGTAGGTGGCGCGCACGGCGGCGTACCGGCGCAGCGACAACTGGGTGAGCAGCAGCGGCAGGCAGAACACGGGCAGCGCCCACAGCCCCGCGACGGGGACCGCCAGCGCCATCACCGCGCCCGTCGCGCACACTGCCGACCCGATGCCGAGCAGCCCGCGCAGCTCGTCCCGCAGCAGCGGACCGAAGGGCCAGCGGTTGCGGGAGTGGGCCAGCGCGGCCGCGAGGACGGCGTCGAACAGCTCGGTGAGCGCGAGGAGCAGGAGCACCAGGAGGGCATGGGCGGGGCCGTCCAGCGTCCCGAACACGGCACGGCTGTGCAGGGGTTGGCAGCAGACGGCGGCGAAGCCGACGGTGAGGACGCGGCGGGCCAGATGGTCGGGGCCGGGGCTGCGCCCCTGCCAGATGTGCGGCACGCCGCCGAGCAGCGAGGCGGCGAGGACGACGGTGACGACCTGTGCCGCGCCGACGGGGGTCCCTCCTGCTCGAGCGGAGTCGAGAGCATGGGGCAGGGCGGGTGGGCCGGCGACCTCGCCGAGCAGGGCGTAGGACAGTGCTCCGGCGGCGCCGACGGGTGCGGCCTCCCTCGCGCGGGTACGTGTCGTGGGAGTCCCCTCCGCCCATCCGGAGGTGAGGGGCCGGAAGCGGGTGAGCTCGCCGACGGCTATGAGGACACCGAAGGCGAGGGCGACTCCCCGTTCGTCGACGCCGGTCCACAGGGTGACGGCCAGGGAGACCAGGGCGAGTGCGGCGGCGGAGCCGCATATCAGGCGGGGCGCCGTCATCGGCCCGCTCCGGGCCGGCTGGGAACGGGTTCGGCCGACGGCGGGGCGCACGGGGTCTCGTCGGCGGTGACCGCGGGATTCCAGCCGTGCCGTGCCAGCGCCCGCGCCAGCGCGGTGACCATCCTGGGGTCGAACTGGACCCCGGCGCACCGCTCCAGTTCCTCCACCGCCGTCGGGACGGGCCGGGCCCTGCGGTAGGAACGGGTGGACGTCATGGCGTCGAAGGCGTCGGCGACGGCCACCACCCGCGCGAACTCCGGGATCTGGTCGCCGACCAGCCCGTACGGATAGCCGCTCCCGTCGAGCCGCTCGTGGTGGTGCAGGATCGCGGCGCGGGCCTCGCCGAGGAAGGAGATGCCCCGCACCATCTCGTGCCCGTACTCGGGATGCAGTTCGATGACCCGCCGCTCCTCGGGAGTGAGCGGCCCGTCCTTGCGCAGCAGCCGCGTCGGGACGCCCAGCTTGCCCACGTCGTGCAGGATCCCGGCGAACCGCAGCACCTCGACGCGTTCGTCGTCCATGCCCAGTTCACGGGCGATCATCACGGAGGCCTGTCCCACCCGCTCGCTGTGTCCGCGCGTGTACCCGTCCTTGATGTCGACGGCCTGCACCAGCGCGCGGATGGTGGCCTGATGGGCGGCCCGCTCCCGGTGGTACTGGGCGAACGCCCACCAGGACACGCACATCGGCAGCAGCACGAGCAGCGCGGCGACGGGGCCGAAGGGGCTGCGCCACAGCACGGCCATCATCAGCCCGGCCAGTCCGTGCGCGGCGATCGGCGCGAGGGAGCGTGACAGCAGCCCGCGCCAGGCCCGCCGGGCCGGCACCCGTTCGGCGAGGGCGAGGATCCCGCCGTCGAGCGCGGCCAGCACCAGGCAGAAGACCAGCACGGCGGCCCCGGCGGGCATGAGCAGATACGGGAAGTCGGCAGCCACGACGGCGTCCCGCCCGCCGAGTGCCCAGTGCACCTGGGACGCGCCCCAGACGGCGAGCGCCGGCCGGGCGGCCCGCCAGACACGCCGCCGCGGGGGGGGCGGCCGGGCCCGGGCGGGGCGGGGGCGGGCGGCGCGCGGCGGGGGCCGCCAATCCGCATTGCGGCCGTCCGGAGAAGGGAGCACCTCACCAGCACCCGAACAAACGCCATCGCCACACCCCCTGCCACCTGTGAGACCTCTCCTCGGCGCGCACGCACTCGTCGCACGGCTGATGCCTGGACAACGCCCGGCCGTCACGCAGAGTTCCAGTTGGACACGGAGAGTTTCGAAGGGGGCGCGGCGCCCACGGTTGTTCAGGCGCCCGCGCCCACCCAGTCCGGCAGCGCCTCCGTCCGCTCCGCCCACTCGGCCGGCGGTGTCCCCGCCTTGCCGGAGGCGAGCACACCGCCCACGATGGCGCAGGTGGTGTCCACGTCCCCGCCCACCTGGGAGGTCGTCCAGAACGCCGTCTCGTAGTCGCCCAGGGAGCGCGCGGCCGACCAGAGGGCGAAGGGGACGGTGTCATGGGCGCTCGTACGGCGGCCACAGCCCAGAACGGCCGCGACGGTGCCGGCGTCTCCGTAGTCGAGCATGTCCCGAGCGCGCCGCAGGCCCGCGCCGACGGCACTCTTCGGCACGAGGTCGATGACGCCGTCGAGCAGCGCCTCGGCGCTCGGCGGGCCACCGGGGGAAGCGGCCAGGGAGGCGGCCGCCGCGACCGCCATGGCTCCGACGACCGCCTCACGGTGCTGGTGCGTCGGGTACGCCGAGATTTCCGCCTGGTGGGTCGCCTGCTCCGGGTCGTCCGCGTACCACGCGCCCAGAGGCGCGATCCGCATCGCGGCACCGTTGCCCCAGGAGCCCTGGCCCTTGAACAGCCCGGCGGCCAGCTCACGCCAGTCGCCGCCCTCGCGCACGAGGCGCAGCAGCCGGTTGACCGCCGGGCCGTAGCCGCGGTCGAAGTCGTGGTGCTCGGCGAACGAGAGCGCCAGGGCGTCCTGGTCCACGCGGTGGTGTGCGGCCAGGACGGCGACCACGGAGCATGCCATCTCCGTGTCGTCCGTCCACTGCCAGGAGCCGGGCGGCAGCTCGCGGCGCTTCAGCAGCGGATAGTTCGCCGGAACGAAGAACTGCGAGCCCAGCGCGTCCCCCACCGCGAGTCCGCGCAGGCTGGCCAGGGCGCGCTCCAGTCGCCCGAGGGGTGAGAAATCAGCGGTCATCGCCCTGCCACTCTATCCGGTGATCCAGTTCGGCACCGGCTCGCGCCAGCGCTCGAAGGGCCGGTCGAGTGTGTACTTGCCGTCGTCCCCGAGAACGAGCATGCGCATCTCGGCGTTCCCGGGGTTCGAGAGCGACTCGAATTCGGCGACCGTCCAGTGGAACCAGCGCATGCAGAACAGCCGCATGGCCAGCCCATGGGTCACCAGGAGGACGTTCGGTGGATGGTCGGGGGCCTCGAAGCTGCGGAACAGACTCTCCAGGAAGCCGCCGACCCGGTCGTAGACGTCCGCGCCGGACTCGCCCTGGGGGAAGCGGAAGAAGAAGTGCCCGTACGCGTCCCGGTAGGCCTTCTGAAGGCGTACGTCGTCGCGGTCCTGCCAGTTTCCCCAGTCCTGCTCGCGCAGCCGCGGCTCCTCGCGCACCCGTATGAGGTCCGGATCGAGGTGGAAGGCCCGGAAGGTCTCGTGCGTGCGGCGGTACGGGGAGACGTACACGCTGACGCGCTCCCGCCCGAACACCTCACGGATCTTCTTGCCGGTCTCCTCTGCCTGCTGCCAGCCGCGTTCGGTGAGCGCCAGAGCGTGGTCGGGTTCGCGCTCGTAGACGGAGTCATCAGCATTGCCCGTTGACTCGCCGTGCCGGACAAGGACGATGCGCCGTGGTCGTGCCATGCCGAAACCCTAGATCGATCGACGGCCGATCGAGCACTCGTACGGGCTGCATACGTCGTACGTCACACGAATCCTGCCCCACGGGCCACTCAAGGGCACGTTATTTCATGCGTCCGGATTTCAAACTATCCAGGTCGGCTCCAGCTCCACGATGTCACCCGTCAGGGAGGCGATGTCCGCCTCCGTCTGCGCCCTCAGGGCAAGGCGTTCCACCCGCTCGGTGCGGTATTTGCCGTGCTCGGCGGCCGACCGCCACATCGAAAGGACGAGGAACTCGTTCTCCGGCGCCTCGGCGAACATGCCCCGGATCATGCCGGGCGAACCGGCCATCGCCGGATTCCAGACCTTCTCCTGCATCAGCGTGAAGTGCTCCACGCGCGGCTCGTGGACACGACACAGGGCCACACGGATCAGGTCGGAGTCCGTGAACCGCGGCTCGAAGCCGGTCTTCACGTCGAATCGGTACTCGAACAATTTGACCTGGGCGTCCTTGAACGTGCCGGACTGGGAGGCCGCCAGCCGGTCGTGGGAGCGGGCCATGAAGGAGTCGTAGAAGGCACGGCTCTCCCAGAAGGCGAAGATGTGCGCCACTCCCGGCCGCTGCCTGCTCCAGCCACCACCCTGTCCCCGAAACCCCGGCTCCCCCAGAAGCCCCGCCCACTTCCGCTGCCCCCGCTCGAAACCGCGGCGGTCCACCACGGTGCAGCGAATCCACTTGACCAGCACCGCGCCATCGTAAGGCCATGGGGCGTGGCGCCGGTCACGCTCCGGCGGAGATCGCCCGCGCGCACTCCCCCGCGCGCATGGCACGATGGACAACGAGCTCTCCCCGTCCAGGAGTTGGGGCAGGGGGCCGCAATGGGGGAAGGGGATGTCGGTGACCGGCTTCAGCAAGGGGATCCGCAAGGTCGAGGTCGCACTGCAGTGGGACCCGAGCCCGGCGGGACAGCCGCCCACCGATCTGGACATCATCGCCGCGCCGTACCTGGCGAGCGACCCGTACGGCGCACCGGCCTATCTGGTGCACTTCGACAGCCGCTCGCCCGACGGCACGATCTTTCTCAACCGGGACAGCAAGGACGGCAAGGGCTTCGGCTGGGACGAGGTCATGACACTCGAACTCGACCGGCTCGACGGCCGCTACGCGCGCGTGGTGGTCGGGGTCGTCATCCAGCAGCAGGTGGACCGGACCTTCGCCAACGTGCTGAATCCGGCCGTGCGCATCCGGGAGGGCTACAACGTCCTGGCCCAGGACGACTTCGGCTCCGTCCCCGGGGCGACGGCGGCGACGGTCGCGGAGTTCGTGCGCGACGAGTCCCGTGGGTGGACCTTCCGTGCCGGTGTGTACGGCTTCGAGGACGACCCCGCGACCTTCGCCCGGCACATGGGCCGGGCGCACCGGCCCTGACGGTCATCCGGTGTAGGGAGCGACGATCGCGAGCGTCCGCGCCAGTGCGCCGAGCACCGGCTCCCGGTGGGTGGGCGTCCGCGGTGCCTCGTCCGTGTTGCGTCTGCCGACGCCGCGGTCGGTCAGGACGTAGAGCATGCGCAGCGTTCGCATGGTGTTCGACGCCCAGGCCGGGACCGGTCCGGGCGCGCCCGTGCGGAAGGCCTCGGACACGGGGGTCAGCCACTGTACCGACTGGGCCTCGGTCAGATCCGGACGGCAGAGGATCCGGGCGAGCGCGTAGGCGATGCGGTCGTCCTCCTGTGCGTCGAAGAGGTGGTCGGTGGGGGCCAGCAGCCGGGCGACGGCGCACTCGATGAGGGGCGACGGCTGCTGTCCGGGGTGTTCGGCCAGGGCCGCCAGCAGGTCGGCGCCGTGAGCGGCGGCATGCACCCACCCGAGCCCCGGATCATGCCCCCGCAGATCCGTCTCGGCGGGGTACCAGCCGGAGAAGGCACGCCACCACTCCTCCCGCCACTCACCCGCCTCGACGATCCGGGCCAGGACGAGCGGCGCGAAGGCGCGGGCCTGGACGGCGGTGTCGCTGAAGTGCCGCGCCACGCTGTCGCCGAGGCCGTACCGCTCGGTCGCGTCGAGGACCGGTATCCAGCGCGCGGCGGCCAGGCAGGCCCCGTCGTCGCGTACGGCCGGATCGGGCGAGCGCAGATCCGCGACCAGTGTGTCGAGCGCCGCGGCACGGGCGGGCCCGGAGAGTTCGCGGATGTCACCGTCGTACCTCTGTGATGTGGTCATGAGCGGAGGTTAGGGCCCGCGGGAGCGTGCGCGGACGGAAAAGTGGGGGGGGGGCCCCGCCCGGGGCCCCCCCTTTGCGCTGTTCCCCGCTTCTCCGCTCAGGAACCGGAGGAGTTGCTGTCCCCGGTGGTCTCCTTCTTGTCGAGCGGGCGAATCACGATCTTCGTTGCCGCCATGTCAATTACCCTCGTTGGTAAGGCTGTTGAACGTTTCCATGGGATCCCCGGGGGTACGGCATGTCAAGAGCGACGCAAGGGGCGGGGGAGCCTTGATGACGAGTTCGACGATCGCCGTGGCAGCGCTCGGCCGGCCTCGGGTCAAGCCCGAGCACCGGCCGTACCGGACGACGGACGGCAACGTCCGCATCGGCAGCGTGGTCTACGGCATCGGCGCCGAGATCGAGGACCCGCGGGGGTGGGTCTGGTCGCTGATCGGGGCGATGGACGGCTCCCGGGGGCCCGCCGCGGTGGTCGCCGAGGTGCTGGCCCGCCACCCCGCCCTCGTGGACCGCGGCGACCTCGACGACGAGGGGGTGCGGCAGGCGATGGCCGACCTGTTCGCCGCCGGGTTCCTGGAGGACGCGGCGGCCGAGGTGCCCCTGCCGGACCGGGAGCGGGTGCGCTACAGCCGGGGCGTCCCGCTGCTGCGCTGGATGGACCGCGGCCCGCGCCGCAGCCCCTGGGACGCCCAGCTCCGGCTGCGCGAGGCCCGGGTCCTGCTGGTGGGCCTCGGCGGCACGGGCGGCCACGCCGCCCAGAGCCTGGTGGCGTCCGGCGTCGGCCGGCTGCACTGCGTGGAGCCGGACGTGGTGGAGCTGTCCAACCTCAACCGGCAGCCCCTCTACCGCGAGAGCGACATCGGGCGCCCCAAGGTGACGGCGGCGCTGGCCGCGCTCCGCGCGCTGAACTCGGACGTGACGGTCACCGGGGAGCGGCGGGAGGTGCGCGGGCCGGAGGACCTGACGGAGCTGGTCGGCACGGCCCGTGACGCCGGCGCCCCCTACGATCTGCTCGTCCTCGCCGCCGACCACCCGGTCCGGATCCGGCGCTGGGCCAACCGCGTCTGCCTGGCCGCCGGACTCCCGTGGACCGACGCCGGATACCGGGGACCGGTGGCGACCGCGGGTGTCTACCGCCCCGGATCGGGTGCCTGCTGGGAGTGCCTGCGGGAGGGCGAGGACGCGCGGCGCGATCTTCGGCTGCCGCCGGGGCAGGACGAGGAGGTCGCGTCGCCGCGGATGCCGTGGAACCCGGCGACCGCGGTCACCGCCGGGCTGTCCGGTGCCCACCTCGCCCATGCGGCGCTGGCCCTGCTGACCGGGATCCCGGACGTCGAGCCCGGCTTCCGCTTCGGCGTGAACCTGATGGTGCCGGGCGATCCAATCCTGGAGCGGTTCCCCCGGCGCCCGGAGTGCCCCGCCTGCGGGCGGCAGCCGTGACGGCTCCGGCCGGCCGGGTGCGTCTGCACGACCTGCGCACCCGCCCCGACGGCACGGAGTGGATCGTCGGCCGCATGGCCACCGGGCAGGTGGTCGCGCTGCCCGAGGCCGGTAAACGCGCCCTCGACCTGCTGGGCCAGGGGCTCGCCACCGCCGAGGTCGCCGAGCGGCTGCGCGCCGAGACCGGCGAGGACCTCGACGTGCCCGACTTCGTCGGCGCACTGGTCGATCTGGGGTTCGTGGCCGAGGTGGACGGCTCACGGGTGTCCGGGCCGCGGCAGCCGAAGCCGCCCTTCGCCCGGATCCGGCCCGGCCAGGTGCGATGGCTGCTCAGTCCCGTCCTCCCCGTGCTGATCGGCCTGCTCGTCGCGGCGGCGGTCCTCAGCCGCCCGCCCGTGCCGATGAGTTACTGCACACTGCTCTGGAGCGGCCACGGCAGCGCGGTGATCGCGCTCGGTGCCTGCTTCGGCTGGACGCTGCTCCTGCTGCACGAGTGCGCCCATCTGCTGACGGCACGTGCGACCGGGGTGGCGGGCCGGATACGGCTCGGCACCCGGTTGCAGTTCCTGGTCGTGCAGACCGACATCAGCGGCATCGAACTCGCGCCCCGGCGGCACCGGTTGACCGCCTACCTGGCCGGCATCGCCACCAATCTGGCCTGTGCGTCGCTGTTCGCGCTCGCGGCCCACGGTACGGACGGCACCGCGCGCCGGGTCCTGGCCGCGCTGACCCTGCTGTCCGTCCTCCCGCTGCCGTTCCAGCTCATGGTCTTCATGCGCACGGACCTGTACTTCGTCCTCCAGGACGTACTGCGCTGCCGGGACCTTTACGGGGACGGCCTCGCCCATGCCGGGTACGCCGCCCGGCGCATGCTCGGCCGTGCCCGCGACTCGGCCGACCCCAGCCTCGGCCTGCCCGCCCACGAACGGCGCGCCGTGCGCGTGTACAGCGTGGTCCTCGTCGTCGGCAGCGCCCTGTGCCTGGCCTTCCTGGCCACGGTGACCCTGCCCGCCGACGTCGCGCTGCTCGTCCGCGCCGTGACCCGTCTGGGACCCGGCCACCCGGCCGCCCAGCGACTGGATTCCGCGGCGGTCGTCGTCGCCCTGGGCGGGATCCACCTGCTGTGGCTGCGGACGTGGTGGCGCAACCGCCGGACCGGGTGATCGGGCCGGCCGCTCTACCGCCGGAGCGCGGGACGCCGCGGCTCCGTCGAGTCCTTGGGTGACCGCCGTGCCGTGGAGCCGAACCGTCGCGGGACCGCCGCGTGGTGTGCTCCCAGCTGGCCCGCCGCCGTCGCGCCGAACGCCAGCGCCATGCCCGCCAGCTGTACCGGCGTCAGCGCCTGGCCGAGCGCCGCCCAGCCGACGACCGCGGCCGTCAGCGGGGAGAGCGGGCCGAGGAAGGTGACCTGGGTCGCGGTGAGCCGGCCGATGCCGCGGAACCAGAGCCAGTAGGCGACCGCCGTGTTCGCCAGGGCGAGGTAGAGATAACCGCCGGCCGCGCGGCCGTCGAGCGCGGGCGGCGCACCCTCGGCAAGGAGGGCGACAGGCGCGATGAGCAGACCGCCGGCGGTGAGCTGCCAGCCGGTGAGGGCCAGCGGGCCGACGCCGTCGGGGCGCCCCCAGCGCTTGGTCAGGACGGTGCCGGTGGACATCGACGCGGTGGCGGCGAGGGCCGCGAGCACGCCCACGGCGTCGAGTGCCCCGGCCGCCCTGAGCACGACGAGGCTGACGCCGAACGCGGCGGCGGCCCCGGTGAGCAGCGTGCGCGCGGTCGGCCGCTGCCCGAGCAGCACCGCCGAGAGGCCGACGACGAACAGCGGGCCGACCGAGCCGACGACCGCGGCCATGCCGCCGGGCAGCCGGTAGGCGGACAGGAAGAGCAGCGGGAAGAAGGCGCCGATGTTGAGCGCGCCGAGGACCGCGGCCTTCCACCACCAGGCGCCGCGCGGCAGCACCCGGGC
>NZ_JBHYKH010000210.1:0-14510 GCF_042741275.1 Streptomyces sp. NPDC058964 | reverse complement strand
GACGTCTGCGGCGCCCGGATCGGCGAGCGCTGGCGCGTGGGCACCGACCTGGTCCTGGAGGTCACCTCCGGCCGCATTCCCTGCCGCACCTTCCAGGGCCATCTGGGTGAGGAGCGGTGGGTGAGGCGCTTCACGGAGAAGGGGACGCCGGGCGCGTACCTGCGGGTGATCGAGCCCGGGGAGATACGCCAGGGCGACCCGGTCGAGATCGTCCACCGGCCCGGCCACGAGGTGTCCGTGGCGCGGACGGTGGCGGGGGGGTCGAGCGCGGGGGGGCTGCGGGCCCCCCGGCGCGCGGGGGGGGGGGCGGGCGTGGGTGCGGGCGCGCGGGCGCCCCGCGCCCCCCCCGCCGCGCGCCCCCCCCGCGGGGGGGGGCCGGGGGCGGGCGGCCCCGGGGCCGGTGGGGGGGCGCGGGGGGGGCCGCCCCCCGGGGGCGGGGCCCCCCCGGCCGGGTACGGGGTGGCCCGCTCGACGGGGATGTGGGTGTGCTCGGGCAGGTACAGCCCAGTGAATCCGCGCTGCTCCAGCTCACGGGCGAGCCGGACCGGGGTGATGGTCTCGTCGGTGAGGAAGATCGTGACGGCGATTCGCATGCCCCCGGTGTACCCAGGCGCGCACGAGAAGTCCATACCAACCGGTCAGCATCCCTGGCGCCCGTCACCGGCGCCCGTCGCGCGCCGATGACGGGACCGTCCGCCGCGGCTACGTTGGAAAGGTGAGGACGATACGCGGCACCCTGCCGCCCGGCTCCCCGGACTACGTCTACGTGCCCGTCGAAGTACCGCCCGGCGTAAGCGAGTTCAGGGTCTCCTACACCTACGACAGGCCGACCGTCCCGCCCGGCACCCCGGGTAACGCCCTCGACATCGGACTCTTCGACGAACGCGGCACCGAGCTGGGCGGCGAGGGCTTCCGGGGCTGGTCGGGCGGCGCCCGCACCGAGTTCTTCGTCCGCGCCGACGGGGCGACGCCCGGCTATGTCCCCGGCCCGCTGCGGGAGGGCACCTGGCACGTCGTCCTCGGCCCCTACACGGTGGCGCCGCAGGGACTGGACTACGAGCTGACGGTCACGCTCACCCACGGGGAGCCGGGCACCACCGTGCCGCCGGTGTACCCGCCCACCCGCGCCGCGGGCCGGGGCCGGGCCTGGTACCGGGGCGACTGCCACCTGCACTCCTGGCACTCCGACGGCCGCCGCACCCCGGCGGAGATCGCCGCGCTCGCACGCGCGGCCGGCCTGGACTTCGTCAATTCGTCCGACCACAACACGCACGCGGCACACGCGCACTGGGCGGACGCGGCCGGTGACGACCTGCTGGTGCTGCTGGGCGAGGAGGTGACGACGAGAAACGGGCACGTGCTGGCCCTGGGCACGGACCCCGGCACCTTCGTCGACTGGCGCTACCGGGCGCGGGACGGCCACTGGCCCCGCTTCGCCCGGACGGTCCACCGCTCCGAAGGCCTGGTGGTCCCCGCCCATCCGCACGCCACCTGTGTCGGCTGTGCCTGGAAGTTCGGCTTCGCGCAGGCGGACGCGGTGGAGGTGTGGAACGGCCCCTACACCCCGGACGACGAGGTGGCTCTGGCGGCCTGGGACGCGCGGCTGGTGGCCTCGGTGCGCCAAGGGCCGGTGGACTGGCTCCCGGCGATGGGCAACAGCGACACCCATCGCGACCCCGACGTGGTCGGCCTGCCCCAGACGGTCGTCCTGGCCGACGACCTGACGCGGGAGGCGATCCTGGCGGGTCTGCGCGCGGGCCGGGCGTACGTGGCCGAGTCGGCGAGCGTCGCCCTGGACTTCACCGCGACGGACGGGAACGGCGAGCGCGCGGGGATCGGCGAGCGGCTGGCTTCGGCCCCGGACGCGCCGGTGACCGTACGCCTGGAGGCCTCGGGGACCCCGCGCTGCACGGTCCGCCTGGTGACCGACCAGGGGGTGCTGTTCACGAGCGATCCCCTGCCGGTGACCGGCTCGGGGGTGGTCGAGTGGCGTACGACTGCGGCGTACGCGGCCTACGTACGGGCGGAGTTGCGGCACGAGACGGCGGCGGGGCCGGTGCCGGGGGCGCCGGCGGCCTTCACGAATCCGATCTTCCTCGGCCATCGCCAGGGGCGTGGCGGGTGACTGAGCCGGGAACAGTGACCGGCACCCGGAGAGACAGCTCGGGGATCTCGCGGCCCACCGCCGGGTCGCGGCCGATGGCCACGAGTGCCTCCCGTCCCCCTCCGTCAGGTCGCCGAACGCCTTCCTGGCGGGCTCGGCCTCCTCCAACGGGACCAACGGCCGGCCGGTCCGCCTCGACGCCGAGTCCCTGCTGGAGAGGTACCGGAGCCTCCTCGACGTCCTCAGGCGTCTCGAACGAGTTCCGGCGCCTGAGACCTGCGCAGGTCAGAGCCCCGTCCCAGGATCACAGGCTCAGGCGCCGCCGGGCGACGAGGGCAGCGATGTCGTCGTCGAGCTCACCGCCGCTGTAGGCGATCAGGTCGTGGTGGAGATGGTCGAGGAGCTGGTGGGGCGTCTCTCCGCTCCATGAGCGGATGCGTTCGGCGAGAGGGTAGAAGACGCCGGAGCGGTCGCGGGTCTCGGTGACCCCGTCGGTGTACAGCAGCAGCTGGTCTCCGGGGTGGAAGGGGGCGAGGTCGACGTGGTACCCGTCGCCCACCAGCATGCCCAGGTTGAGCGGCGGCGAGGGAGCTGCGGGCTGCAGCTCCCGGACCTCGCCGCGGTGCAGCAGCAACGGGGGCGGGTGGCCGCAGGTGACGGTCCGGACGACCGGTTCGTCGTCCGGGATCTCGGCGAGGAGCGCGGTGATGAAACGTTCGGCGACCTCCGAGCCCGGGAGCCCCGGGTACTGGGAGGCGTGGCGGCTCATGCTCGTCTCCAGGCGGCGCGCGAGGTGGGGCAGGTCGGGCGCGTCGTGGGCGGCCTCGCGGAAGGCGCTGAGCAGTGTCGCGGCCGTCTGGATCGCGAGCAGGCCCTTGCCGCGTACATCGCCGATGAGCAGCCGTACGCCGTGCGGGGTGTGTATCGCCTCGTACAGGTCGCCGCCGATCCGGGCTTCCGCCGCAGCGGCCAGGTACAGGCTTTCGAGCGTGACGTGCCCGAGGTGTCGCGGTACCGGGTGCAGCACCGCCAGCTGGGCGGTCTCGGCCACTGAGCGGACCTGAACCAGCTGATGGGCGCGCCGGCCCAGCAGGCGGTTGAAGAAGACGGCGAATGCCGCGATCGCCACGAGGGTGGCCAGCTCAGAGTAGGCGGTCGCATCCCGCAGCGCGTCGAAGTCCACCATCAGGCCGACAAAGACGGCGCACGCGCCCACTCCGATGAGCACGGTCCCCCACAGGGGCAGCAGCGCGGCGGCAGAGACCATGGCCGTGGCGAGGAAGGCATCCGGTCTGACGTCTCGGGGTGTGAAGAGGCCGACGATCAGGCCGATGATCAGCAGCAGAGCAGGCAGCACGGGCAGCAACCTGCCCCGCGCACCAGCGCTGTGCGGGACTCCGCGCTCCTCAGGAGACCTCGCCACCGTGCCGCTCCCCGCTCCCCAAGGTCACACAGGTCGAGCGGCGGCCCAGGTCAGGAAGCCAGGCCACCGATCTGGGCAATTTTATCGCCCTTCGCCCGTAACCTGCGAAAACATCCGGTGAGCGGCGCTGACGCGCAGGCGTCACCAGGTCCCCGTGCTTCTCAGCCGATGACCCGGCGCCACCTGACCTCGCCGTCCTGCCACTCCTCGGTGGGCGTGAGCCCGGCCGTGGCGGCGACGGCAGCGGACGCGTGGTGATCCGGATGGATGTGGGCCACGACAGCGGTCACCTCCTGCCGGGCCAGCCAGCCGGTGAGGGCACGGGCCGACTCCGAGGCGATGCCGCGGCCCTGCCAGGGGGTGCCGACCACCCAGGCGATCTCGGCGGCCCGGCCGCCGTCGGACGGGCCGATCGTCGCCTGGACCGTGCCCGTCAGGCGGTCCTCCTCGCGCAGCCGGATCACCCAGTTCAGCCAGGTGACGGCGGGGTCGGGGGAGCCGGCGGTGAGGCGCTCGTAGCGTGCGCGCAGGGACTGCGAGGTGTCCGGGGCGCCTCCGACGAAGGTGTGCAGAGCCGGGTCGGACAGCACCTGGGCCATCTCCTCGGCGTGCTCGACGAGCAGCGGCAGCAGGTCCAGCCTGGAGGTGCGGACGGGCTCGGCTGCGACGACACTCATGGGCGTACCTTGCCATCGACCGAACCGCCCCGCCATGAAGAGGTTCCGCCGTATGTCCCGCCGCACCGAACTGAAGCACCGGGTCGTCACCCGCTTCCAGCGCCACATCGGCAACCCGGTGCTGCGCCGGATCCCGCTCCAGACGGTTCTGGAGACCACCGGCCGCAGGTCCGGGCTGCCCCGCCGGACCCCGGTGGGCGGACGCCGGATCGGCGACTCGTTCTGGCTGGTCTCGGAGTTCGGCACGAGGTCGCAGTACGTCCGCAACATCCAGGCCGACCCCGCGGTACGCGTCCGGGTCCGGGGCCGCTGGCACGAGGGCACGGCGCATCTCCTGCCCGGGGACGACGCCGTGGCCCGCCTGCGCAGCCTGCCCCGGCTGAACAGCGCGGCGGTGCGGGTGCTGGGGACCGACCTGCTGACCGTGCGGGTGGACCTGGCGGGGTGAGCGTCAGCCGGGCCAGACGATCGCCTGCACCTCGCTGTACGCGTGCAGGGCGTAGACGCCCACGTCCCGGCCGACCCCGCTCTTCTTGAAGCCCCCGAACGGCGCCTCCATGTTGCGGCCGACGGTGTTGATCCCGACCCCGCCGGCGCGCAGCGTCCGCGCGACGCGGAACGCCCTGGCCACGTCACCGGACCAGACGTAGTCGATCAGGCCGTAGTCGGAGTCGTTGGCGAGGGACACGCCCTCTTCCTCCTCGTCGAAGGGGATCACGGACACCACCGGGCCGAAGATCTCCTCGCGGGAGACCCGCATGTCGTTCGTGCAGTCGGCGAGGAGGGTGGGCGAGACGTAGAAGCCCCGGTCGTGGGGCGGGCGTTCACCGCCCGTCACCACCGTCGCGCCCTCCTTCCGGGCGAGTTCGACGTACGACTCGATCCGGTCACGGTGTTCCGCCGAGATCACCGGGCCCACGACCGTGTCCGGCTCCCTCGGATTGCCCACCTTCAACCGGCCCGCGTACAGGGCCAGTTGCTCGACCAGCCGGTCGTACACGCCGCGCTGCGCCAGCACCCGCGTCGGCGCCGTGCAGATCTGGCCGCTGTAGAAGGAGAAGGTCGTCCCGATCCCCGCGACCGCCGAGCCGATGTCCGCGTCGTCGAAGACCAGCGCGGCGCCCTTGCCGCCCAGCTCCATCAGCTGCCGCTTCATCCGCCGGCCGCACACCTCGGCGATGCGCTGCCCCACCACGGTGGAGCCGGTGAAGCTCACCATGTCGACGTCGGGGGACGCCACGGCCTCCTCGCCGACCTCCACCGCCCGGCCGGAGACCACGTTCACCACCCCGGGCGGGGCGCCCGCCGCCTCCAGCGCCTCGGCCATCCGGTAGACGGACAGCGGGTCCTGCGGGGCCGGCTTCACGACCACCGTGTTGCCCATCGCCAGGGCCGGGGCGACCTTTCCGGCGGGGTTGGCCCACGGGTTGTTGTAGGAGGTGACGCAGGTGACGACGCCGACGGGCTGGCGGACGGCCAGCGCGCCCATCACGCCCGCCTTCCCCATCGGGCCCGCCTCGTTGACCTGCGGCGGGATCGCCCACTCGGCGGGTTCGACGCGCGCGTAGCGGCGGAACCGGGCCGCCGCCACCCCCACCTGCATCGCGCGGGCCGTCCCGGTGGTGGCGCCGGTCTCCGCCCGGGCCAGCTCGGCATACGGGACCAGGTGGCCGCGGATGATGTCCGCGGCCCGCCCGAGGACGGCCGCCCGTTCCTCCGGTGACTTCCGGGACCACGGACCGAAGGCCTCGCGGGCCGCGGCGCAGGCCGCGCGCACCTGATGCCGCGAGGCCTCCGGGGCCCGGCCGACGGTCTCCTCGGTCGCCGGGTCCACGACCTCGTAGTGGCCGGACTCCGGTTCCGCCCAGGCACCGCCGACGAACAGCCGCTGTCCGTCGGGCGAGGCGCTCACCTGGTGCTCACCGTCCTCGTGTCGCGTCCGGAGCGCAGCACCCTTCCGGGTACGGCCCCGCTCACCACGTCGTCCCGGATCGCCTCGACTCCGTTGACCCACACGGCCCGCACCCCGATCGCCCTGGAGTCCAGCCGCGGGCTGTCACCCGGCAGGTCGTGCACCAGGGTGGCCTGGCCGGCGTCGATCCGGTCCGGGTCGAACAGGACCAGGTCCGCATGCCAGCCCTCCCGTATCCGCCCCCGCTCCCGCAGGCCGAAGAGCCGTGCCGGGTCGCAGGTCAGCATCTTCACCGCCTGCTCCAGACCGAGCAGCTTGCGTCCGCGCAGGCAGTCGCCGATGAAGCGGGTGGTGTACGGGGCTCCGCACATGCGGTCCAGGTGCGCGCCCGCGTCCGAGCCGCCGAGCATGACGTCCTCGTGCTGCCAGGTCTCCGCCCTGAGCGCCCAGGACGCCGGGTCGTTGTCGGTCGGCATGGGCCACAGGACCGTACGGAGGTCGTCGGCCGCGCAGATCTCCACCAGGCAGGCGAAGGGGTCCAGGCCCCGTTCCTCCGCGATGTCACGGACCACCCGGCCGGTCAGCCCGGCGTTCGCCTCGCTGTACGTGTCGCCGATGACGTACCGGCCGAAGTTCGCCAGCCGCCGGAAGACGCCCGCCTCCTTCGACTGCGCGCGCCGGAGCATCTCCGCGCGCACCTCCGGGTCACGGAGCTTCGCGATCCGCTCCGGTACGGGGAGGCCGAGGACCGGCCCCCACCCGGGGATGAGGTTGAGCGCGCAGAACGTGCCGAGCGACATGTTCATCGGCGTGAGGATCGGCATGGTGAGCGCGACGATCCGGCCGCCCGCCTTCCGCGCCCGCTCGCTCGCCGTCAGCTGCCTGGGCACCCGCTCGGGAACCGCCGCGTCGACCGTCAGGACGTTCCAGTTCAGGGGGCGTCCGGCCGCCGCGCTCATCTCCACGAACAGGTCGATCTCGTCGTCGCTGAACTGGTCCAGGCAGCCCGCGACGATGGCCTCGATCTGGGTGCCCTCGTGTTCCCCGACGGCCTTCGACAGGGCCAGCAGCTCGGCGGGGAGCGCGTGCCGGGACGCCACCGGCTGCCCGTCGCCGTCCGAGTGGGTGGTGGACTGGGTGGTGGACAAGCCCCACGCGCCCGCGTCCATCGCCTCGTGGAAGAGCCGGAGCATCTGCGCGAGCTGCTCCGGCGTCGGCTGTCCGCCCACCGCGTCCGGGCCCATCACGTACCGCCGCAGCGCGCAGTGCCCGACCATGAAGCCCGCGTTGACGGCGATCCGGCCCTCCAGCGCGTCCAGGTACTCCCCGAAGGTGTGCCAGTTCCAGGGCGCGCCGTCCTCCAGGGCGACGAGGGACATGCCCTCCACCTTGGACATCATGCGGCGGGTGTAGTCGGCGTCCTCGGGGCGGGCCGGGTTCAGCGGGGCGAGGGTGAACCCGCAGTTGCCGGCCGCGACCGTCGTGACGCCGTGGTTGAGGGACGGGGTCGCGTACGGGTCCCAGAAGAGCTGGGCGTCGTAGTGGGTGTGCGGGTCGACGAAGCCCGGGGCGAGGACGAGCCCGGTGGCGTCCTCGCTGGTCCGGGACTCCTCGGTGACCTGGCCGACGGCGGCGATACGGCCGTCCCGTACGCCGACGTCGGCGGTGAACGCGGGCGCGCCCGTCCCGTCGACGACGGTCGCGCCCTTGATCAGATGGTCGAGCATGCTTGCGGCCCCCTCACGCGGCCTGGCGGAACCGCGTCGTCCGATGGACAGGATCCGTGTCGATCTCGGGGATCACGTGCTCGCCGATGAGGCGGATCGTCTGCAGCGTCTCCTCCTTCGGCACCCCCACCGGCAGCCCGAAGCTCAGCTGGTCGGCGCCCGCCTGCTCCCACCGCTTGCACTGGCGCCGCACCTCGTCCGGGTCGCCGCAGATCAGCAGCTCCTCCTCGACGAGGAGTTCGACGAACTCGGGGGTGTACTCGGGGAGGGTCTCCGGCCAGACCGGGAAGCCCTCGGGCCGCGGGAAGGTGTCGTGGTACCGGAAGACCAGCGAGGGCAGGTAGTGCAGCCCCCCGTTGGCCGCGATCCGGATCGCCTCGTCGTGCGTCGGCGCGCAGATCGCCGTTGTCGTCACCATCACGTTGTCGTTCACGAAGTCCCCGACGGGTTCCGCGTTCACGATCGCCGTCTTGTACTGCTCCAGCACCCACTCCATGTCGGAGACCTTCTGGATGCTGAAGCCGAGCACGCCGAGGCCCTTGCGGGCGGCCATGGCGTACGAGGGCGGCGAACCGGCCGCGTACCACATCGCCGGGTGCGACTTCCCGTACGGCTTGGGCAGGACCTTCCTGGGCGGCAGCTGCCAGTGCTTGCCCTGGAAGCCGGCGTACTCGTCCTGGAGCCACATCCTGGGGAACTCGGCGATGGTCTCTTCCCAGATCTCCTTGGTGTAGTTCATGTCGGTCACGCCCGGCAGGAAGCCGAGGATCTCGTGGCTGCCGGCCCCGCGCCCGCTGCCGAACTCGAAGCGGTTGCCGCTGAGGTGGTCGAGCATGGCGACCTTCTCGGCCACCTTCACCGGGTGGTTGACCTGGGCGAGGGGGTTGAAGATCCCCGAGCCGAGGTGGATCCGCTCCGTCGCGTGGGCGAGGTAGCCGAGGAAGACGTCGTTGGCGGAGAGGTGCGAGTACTCGTCCAGGAAGTGGTGCTCGGACGCCCAGGCGTACTTGAAGCCGGACTTGTCCGCCTGGATGACGTACTCGGTCTCCTCCATCAGTGCCTTGTGCTCGGCCAGCGGGTCGGTCTCGGCTCGCTTGCCCACGTATCCCTGTACAAAGAGCCCGAATTCCAAGGCGGTTCACCGTCCCTGCGTCTCCGCTTTATCTGACGCTCCGTCAGATTCAACTAGCGCCTGACTGTGGCACCGCGGGGGTGCACCGTCAATAGCTGACGATCGGTCAGATCACGCTGACGCCGGCCAGCCATCCGCCGTCGATCACGAACGGCTGCCCGGTGATGTAGGAGGAGTCGTCCGAGGTGAGGAAGAGGGCCAGCCTGGCCACCTCCTCCGGCCGTCCGATCCGGCCGAGCGGCACGAGCTTGCGGTACAGCTCGTCCAGGGCCCGGGTCATCTCCGCGGGATCCGCGTCCGGGTCCAGGCGGGACGGGTTGGACATCGCGGTGTCGATGGCGCCCGGACAGATGGCGTTGACCCGTATCCTCCGGCCGGCCAGTTCCAGGGCGGCGACCCGGGTCAGGCCCAGGACGGCGTGCTTGGTCGCCGCGTACGTCCCCACGGCGGCCATCCCGGTCAGCGCGGTGTACGAGGCGGTGTTGACGATCGTGCCCCCGTCGGCCATCTCCGGCGCGACCGTCTTCATACCGAGGAAGCAGCCGACCTGGTTGACCTGCACGACCTGCATGAACTCGTCGAGGGGCGTGTCCACGAGGGAGTTGAACCGCAGGATGCCGGCGTTGTTGACGAGCCCGTCGACGCGCCCGTACGCCCGCCGTACGGCCGCGAGGGCGTCCCGCCATTCGGTCTCGCTGCTCACGTCGAGGTGGACGTACAGCGCGCCGAGCTCCTTGGCGAGGTCCTCGCCCTGGTCGTCCAGCACATCGGCCACGACGACCCGCGCGCCCTCCCCGGCGAAGAGCCGCGCCTCCTGCTCGCCCTGCCCGCGCGCCGCACCGGTGACGATCACGACGCGCCCGTCCAGCTTGCCCATGTCCACTCCTCAGCCTCGGTCGAGCCCGGGGGCGACCTCGGCCCCGAAGGCGGTCATCTGGTCGGTGAGCTCGGCGCGTCCGCGGCAGCGGAACCGCACCTGGATCTGGTGCACGCCCATGTCCCGGTAGGCGCGCAGCGACTCGGCGAGGGCCTCGGGGGCACCGGTGAGGGTGCGGCGGCCGACGTCCCAGGCGGGCGTCCCGACGTACAGGGGCTCGCTGATGGCGCCGATGGTGAGGGGCGCCTCGATGCCCGCGCGCTCGCGGAGTTCCCGGATCCGGGCGATCTGGGCGGGCAGCCGGTCCCGCGGGTCCCCCTGCGGCAGCCAGCCGTCACCCTTGAGCGCGGCCCGGCGCACGGCGGCCGGCGAGGACCCGCCGACCCAGAGAGGGACGCGGGCCTGGGCGGGCCGGGGCCGCTGTCCGAGCCCCTCGAAGTCGTACACCTTGCCGTGGTGCTCGGGGAACTCCTCGGGTCCGAGCGCGGCCCGCAACGCGTCGATCTGCTCGTCGAGCACGGACCCGCGGTTGCGGAAGTCCGCCCCCAGGGCCGTGAACTCCTCCTCCACGTGTCCGGCGCCGACCCCGAGGATCAGCCGGCCGCCGGAGAGGTGGTCGAGGGTGGCGTACTGCTTGGCGGTGAGGAGCGGGTGCCGGAGCCCGACGACGGCGACATGGCTGAGCAGCCGGACGCGTCCGGTGACCGCGGCGAGGTGGGCGAGGGTGGCGACGGGGTCGTACCAGACTGTGCTCATGGCCGCGGCCAGCCGGCGCGGGATGGCGACGTGGTCGCAGCAGGCGATGTACTCGAACCCCGCGCGCTCGGCGGTACGGGCGATCTCGACGAGGTCGGCCGGGCCCGCGCCGGCCTCCCAGTCCTCGGCGTAGATGGTGCTCTGGGACTGGACGGGCAGCTGGATGCCGTACGCGATGCTCACCTGGGACCCTCCCAGAGCCCACTCCGGCCGAGCCCCAGCAGCTCGATGGCGTTCCCGCGCACGAGCCGCTCGACGACGTCCGGCGCCAGGTGCCCCATCTGGGCCTCGCCGACCTCCTTCGACTTCGGCCAGGTGGAGTCGGAGTGGGGGTAGTCGGTCTCGTAGAGCACGTTGCCGACCCCGATGGCGTCGAGGCTGCGCAAGCCGAAGGCGTCGTCGAAGAAGCAGCCGTGGACGTGCTCGGCGAAGAGCTCGGAGGGCGGCCGGGTGACCTTGTCGGCGACCCCGCCCCAGGCGCGGTTCTCCTCCCACACCACGTCGGCGCGTTCGAGGATGTACGGGATCCAGCCGATCTGTCCCTCGGCGTACATGATCCTGAGGTTGGGGAAGCGCTCGAACTTCCCGCTCATCAGCCAGTCGACCATCGAGAAGCAGCAGTTGGCGAAGGTGATGGTGGAGCCGACGGCGGGCGGTGCGTCGGCGGAGGTGGAGGGCATACGGCTGCTGGAGCCGATGTGCATGGCGACGACCGTGCCGGTCTCGTCGCACGCGGCGAGGAACGGGTCCCAGTCGTCGGTGTGGACGGAGGGGAGGCCGAGGTGCGGGGGTATCTCGGAGAAGGCGACGGCGCGCACGCCACGGGCGGCGTTGCGGCGGACCTCGGCCGCGGCGAGGCGGGCGTCCCACAGGGGTATGAGGGCGAGCGGTATGAGCCGCCCCCGCGCCTGCGGCCCGCACCACTCCTCCACCATCCAGTCGTTGTAGGCCTGGACGCAAAGGAGGCCCAGCTCGCGGTCCTTGGCCTCGGTGAAGGTCTGGCCGCAGAAGCGGGGGAAGGTCGGGAAGCAGAGGGCGGACTGGACGTGGTTCACGTCCATGTCGGCGAGCCGTTGCGGCACGTCGTACGAGCCGGGCCGCATCTGCTCGTACGTGATGACTTCCAGCTTGATCTCGTCCCTGCTGTAGCCGACGGCGGTGTCGAGGCGGGTGAGGGGCCGGTGCAGGTCCTCGTAGACCCACCAGTCGCCGACCGGGCCCTCGTCGCCCTTCCTGCCCATGACCGGCTTGAACCGCCCGCCGAGGAAGGTCATTTCCTTCAGGGGGGCACGGACGATACGGGGTCCGGTGTCCCGGAACTTCCTGGGGAGCCGGTCCTGCCAGACGTTCGCGGGCTCAACGGTGTGGTCGTCGACGGAGATGATCCGGGGCAGTTCTGTCCGGGTTTCCATGGCGCTCACGGTAGCGCTGATCTGACGACCCGTCAGCTCTCCTGCGGGCGCCGGTGATGACGGGGTCTGTGCGGAACTGTGCGGAGAGCCTGTGAGGGCCTTGTGGACTCCCGTGCGCCGCCCTGTGATCGCCGTCTCGCACGGCTGACGCATCCGCCGTGGACAAGGCAGACTGACGGAGTGGTTCGGGATGTCTAGGGGGACGGGCATGGACGGTGTACCGCGGGTACCGGAGCAGCGGCGCCCCGGCTCCTCTCAGGAGCCGGTGGCGCTGCGCTTCAGCGTGCTCGGTCCGGTGCGCGCCTGGCGCGGCGAGGAGGCCCTCAACACCGGCTCCCCTCAGCAGCGCGCTCTGCTCGCCGCCCTGCTGCTGCGTGAGGGCAGGACGGCGACCGCGGCCGAGCTGATCGACGCCCTGTGGGGCGCCGAGCCGCCCTCGCAGGCGCTGGCGGCGGTACGGACGTACGCGTCGAGGCTGCGCAAGATCCTCGACCCCGGGGTCCTGGTGAGCGAGTCCGGTGGCTACGCCGTCCGCGGTCTGCGCGAGGGCGCCCTGGACCTGGCGGTGGCGCAGGATCTTTCGGCGGACGCGGAGAAGGCGCGCAGCGCCGGGGATCTGTGCCATGCGCGGGAGGTGCTCAACCAGGCGCTGGGGCTGTGGGACGGGGAGCCGCTGGCCGGGGTGCCGGGACCGTACGCCGACGCGCAGCGCGTCCGCCTGGAGGAGTGGCGTCTGCAGCTCCTCGAGTCCCGGCTGGACATGGACCTGGAGCAGGGCTACCACGCGGAGGCGGTGTCGGAGCTGACGGCGCTGACGGCGGCGCACCCCCTGCGGGAGCGCCTGCGCGAGCTGCTGATGCTGGCGCTGTACCGCAGCGGCCGGCAGGCGGAGGCGCTCGCGGTGTACGCGGACACACGGCGCCTGCTGGCGGAGGAGCTGGGCGTGGACCCGCGACCGGGCCTGCGCGACCTCCAGCAGCGGATCCTGCAGGCGGACCCCGCGCTCGCGGAACCCTCCGCCCCGATGGCGGAACCGGCGGTGGTGCCGGTGCGTCCGGCGCAACTCCCGGCGACAGTACCCGACTTCACGGGCCGGGCCTCCTTCGTCGGGGAGCTGAGCGAGGTGCTGGCCTCGGCCGAGGGCCGGGTGATGGCGGTGTCGGCGCTGGCGGGGATCGGCGGCGTCGGCAAGACGACTCTCGCCGTGCACGTGGCCCACCAGGCACGGGCGGCCTTCCCGGACGGACAGCTGTACGTGGACCTGCAGGGCGCCGGGCCGCGGGCGGCGGAACCGGAGACGGTCCTGGGCTCGTTCCTGCGCGCCCTGGGCACGCCGGACTCCTCCATCCCCGACTCCCTGGAGGAACGGGCGGCGCTGTACCGCTCGGTCCTGGACGGGCGGCGGGTGCTGGTCCTGCTGGACAACGCGCGTGACGCGGCGCAGGTACGGCCGCTGCTGCCGGGCACGGAGGGCTGCGCGGCCCTGGTCACCTCCCGGGTGCGGATGGTGGACCTGGCGGGCGCGCACCTCGTCGACCTGGACGTGATGTCCCCCGACGAGGCCCTCGCCCTCTTCACGAAGATCGTGGGCGAGGAGCGGGTGGCCTCGGAGCGGGAGGCGGCGCTGGACGTGGTGGCGGCGTGCGGCTTCCTGCCGCTGGCGATCAGGATCGCGGCATCGCGCCTGGCCGCCCGCCGCACCTGGACGGTGTCGGTGCTGGCGGCGAAGCTGGCGGACGAGCGGCGGCGGCTGGACGAGCTGCAGGCGGGCGACCTGGCGGTGAAGGCCACCTTCGAACTCGGCTACGGCCAGCTGGAGCCGGCCCAGGCGAGGGCGTTCCGCCTGCTGGGCCTGGCCGACGGACCGGACATGTCACTGGCGGCGGCCGCGGCGGTCCTGAACCTCCCTGCGGAGGATACGGAGGACCTGCTGGAGTCCCTCGTCGACACCTCGCTCCTGGAGTCGGCGGCCCCCGGCCGCTACCGGTTCCACGACCTGGTACGCCTCTACGCGCGTGCGTGCGCGGAGAGGGATGAGCAGCCGCCGAGTGAGCGGGAAGCGGCCATGTCGCGGTTGCTGGACTTCTATCTGGCGACCGCGGCGGGCGTCTACGCGATCGAGCGGCCCGGGGACCGGCTGGTGGACGGCCTGGAGCCCACGGAGTTCCCGGGACTGCGCTTCGACGAGGGCACGGCGGCCCTGGACTGGCTGTACAGCGAGGCGGCACCGCTGCTGGCGTGTGTGCGGCAGTCGGCGGGGACCGGGCGGCTCCGACGGGGCGTGGACCTGCTGTGGGCGGCGAAGGATCTCACCGAGTCGGGCGCCAACTCCCATCAGTACGAGACGACCGCGCAAGCGATGTGCGCGGCGACCCTGGCGGCTGGGGACG
Organism: Streptomyces sp. NPDC058964; assembly: GCF_042741275.1. Classification (NCBI taxonomy): domain Bacteria; kingdom Bacillati; phylum Actinomycetota; class Actinomycetes; order Kitasatosporales; family Streptomycetaceae; genus Streptomyces; species Streptomyces sp. NPDC058964. Next base: position 100 of record NZ_JBHYKH010000210.1, on the reverse strand, counting down.
CGCGTGCCGAGGGCAGGGCGCGGACCGTCCTCACGGATGTGCTTCTGGTCTCCGGGCGGATTCAGCAAGCGGAGACCGAAGCACTGGTCGCGATGGAGTT
>NZ_JBHYKH010000209.1:0-14580 GCF_042741275.1 Streptomyces sp. NPDC058964 | reverse complement strand
CGGGTCCGCGCCATGCTCCGTGCCCGGCCCTTTCGAGCCGGGCCCGGAGCAGGGCCTTCCGGTTCTCGAATCCGTGCCGGGATCGCAGGGCGGCTACGATTCCCGCCGACTGAGCACCCGTCCGACGGCGATGGGCCGACCAGCCCAGTTGTCCGGAGGAACGCAGATGAGATTCGGCCTGCTCGGCCCGCTGACCGTCCACGACGGTGCGACCGCCCGCCCGGTCAGCAGCGCCAAGGGCCGCGCGCTGCTGGGGGCGTTGCTGCTCCAGCCCAATCGCGCCGTGCCCGCCGGCACCCTGGAGGCCGTGCTGTGGGGCGACCGCCCGCCCGCCACCGCGAGTGCCTCGCTGTACAACCATGTGACGCGGCTCCGGCGCACCCTCGCCGAGGACGGCGGGTCCCGCCTGCGGGCAGTACCGGGCGGATACCGGCTGGCCGTCGCCGAGGGCGAGCTGGACAGCGAAGTGTTCTCCGGCCACCTGGAGCGGGCCCGCGCCGCCCGGCAGCGGCACGACTGGGCGACGGTCGGCCGGTCGACCGCGCGGGCGCTGGAGCTGTGGCGCGGCGAGCCGCTGGCCGACCTGCCGGATCCGGCCCTCGTCCACGCGGAGATACGGCCGCAGATCCAGCAGTTCCAAGAGGCGCGGTTACAGGCACTGGAATGGCGTTTCGACGCGGAGCTCGAGCTCGGCCGGCACAGCGGACTGGCTCCCGAACTCGCCCGGCTGACCGCAGAGCACCCGCTGCGCGAGATGTTCCACCGGCAGCTGATGCTCGTACTGCACCGCACGGACCGGCGAGCCGAGGCCCTCGCCGTCTTCCACCGGCTGCGGCGCACACTGGTCGACGAGCTCGGCATCGAGCCGGGGTCCGCCGTGCGGGAGGCACATCAGGAGATCCTGACGGCCGATGGAGTGAGAGCGCCCGAAACCGTGCCGGGACGTTCCGGCCGGGAACCCGATCTGCCCGGTGTCCCCGCCGGACCGGCAGAGCCGACGACGCCACACCCGTCCGGCGAACCGACGCGCCCGATTCCCGTTCAACTCCCCGCCGACACCGTGGACTTCGTCGGTAGAGCGACCGAGATCGAGACTCTGGGCGCCGCGCTCCGGCCGGACCCGGCGCTCTACGTGCCCCCGGTCGCGGTCGTCTCCGGAATGGCGGGCATCGGCAAGACCGCACTGGCCGTCCACGTCGCGCACCGCCTGCGGGAGGAGTTCCCGGACGGCCGGCTCCACGCGGACCTGCGCGGCTTCGGCGCCGGCGACGCGCGCGACCCGCACGATCTGCTCGCCCGCTTCCTGACCGACCTCGGAGTACGCGAGCACCCACTGCCCGAGCACACCGACGACCGCGCCGCGCTGTTCCGTTCGGCGCTGCACGGCCGGCGTGTGCTCCTGCTCCTGGACAACGCCCGGGACGCGGCACAGGTCGCGCCCCTGCTGCCCGCAAGCGGAGGCTGCGCGGTCCTGATCACCAGCCGCTACACCCTGGCGGACCTCCCCGACGCGATCCGTCTCCGGCTGGATCCACTCCACACGGTGGAGCAGCGGCACCTGCTCACCTCGCTGTGCGGCTCCGAGCGGGTCCGGGCCGAACCGGGGGCGGCGGCCAGGATCCTCGAGGCCTGCGGCGGTCTGCCCCTCGCGCTGCGGCTCGCCGGGGCCCGGCTGGCGACGCGGCCCGGCTGGCCCCTGACCACGCTGGCGCAGCGTCTGGATTCCGGCAGCGGGCGGCTGCGGGCCCTGTCCGCGGGCGGTCTGGCGGTCCGGAACACGTTCGCCATGAGCTACACCGCCTTGCGGGACAGCCCGGTGCCCCTGGAGGCCCAACAGGCCCGCGCCTTCCGGCTGCTCGGTCTGTGGCCCGTGCACGCGCTGGCCGCCGAGTCGGCGGCCGTGCTGCTGCACCGCCCGGTGGATGAGACCGAGGACCTGCTCGAGGCCCTGGTGGACGCCCATCTGCTGCGGACTCCCGCGCCCGGCCGGTACGCCTTCCACGACCTGCTCGGCGAGTACGCGGTCGAGCGGGCGGCCGAGGAGGAGCGCCCGGGGAACCGGAAGGCGGCGCGGCTGCGACTGCTGGGCTGGTACACGGCGGCGGTGTCGAAGGCGAACGCGCTCCTCACCCCGGGGTTCCACCCACCCCTGCCGGAGGCGGAGTTGGCCGCATGGCTGCCGGAATTCGCCGATGCCGAGCAGGCCTTGTCGTGGTGCGCCCGGGAACTGCCCGCGCTCACGGAGGCGATCCGTCGGGCGGTGCGCTACGAACGGCCCGATCTGGCCTGGCGGTTGGCCGTGGGCCTGTCCGGATACGCACAGCGCCACTGGTGGACCACGGAGTGGGAGCGAGGCACGGCTGCCGCTCTGGGCTGTGCCGAGGAACACGAGGATCTGCTCGGCCAGGGCTGGCTGCACGCCTGTACCGGTGTGGTCCACGCGTCCGCGCACCGTCCGGAGCGGTCGCTGGAGCATCTGCGGACCGCCCTGCTCCACTTCGAGAAGGCCGAGGACGCGGCGGGACGGGCAGCCGTGTACGACACCCTGGCCGGGGTCCATCGCAGGCTGGCCCGGCCGAGCGAGGCGCTCGGCTTCGGCGAGCGGGCCGCCGCGCTGTACCGCGCGGCGGGTGACATCGTGAGCGTCGCCGCCGTCCTGGGCCGCATGGGCGACGTGCTGATGGAGGCCGACGACCCGGCGGCGGCCGAGGAGCGCTATCGGGATGCCCTGGCCCACCAGCGGGAGCACGGCGACCGGGCCGACGTGGCCGCGGCCCTGACCCGGCTCGGGGACGCACTGCGCGCGCTGAACCGTCCGCAGGAGGCGTTCGAGGCCCTCGACGAGGCGCTGCGGATTCGCGCGCGCCTCGGGGACCCGGAGGGCACGGCCGACACCCTGGAGACCATGGCACTCACCCATTTCCACTTCGGAGACCGTCGCGCCGCCATGGAGCACTGGGGACGGTCCCGAGCGCTGGGACACGGGCCCTGGCGGCAACCGGGCTGACGGGCCGCGCGGTCACGGGGCGTGGGCACGGTCGCACGCCGACGCGGATACCGGAGCCCACGCCGCCGCCCGGGGGCCGACGCTCGCACCGGCGGCGGAGCAGGACCAGGAGGATCACCAGGTTCAGGGCGCCGACGACGCCGTCCAGGACGAGCCGCGCAACGGCGAGTATCACGAGATGCGTCCTCTCCCCGGAGCGTCGCGGCACCGGCGGACCAGGGCCCGCCGCCGTTGGCCCACGACCCTGCCGAAACGGCCCAACCGGGTCCCAACAGCCGGCCAACCGACCGGCAACACTCCAGGAGACGTCTGCTGCACCCGGGTCAGGCGGGACCGGAGCCGCCGTGCCGCGCGGCCTGCTCGAGGCTCGGCTGCAGACGCCGCGCCGCGTTGAGGTGGTCGACGGTCCAGATGATGCGTACCGCCGTGTCGGACGCCCGTCCGTCGTCGTCGCGCAGTTCGCGGCGGAGGGAGGCGACCAGGGTGGCCTCGGCGGCGGGGTTGCGCGGCATGGGCGCGCGCACGGGCGAGTTCCGGGCCAGACTCACGGCCAGGTCCCGGTACCAGCCGCTCACCCGGCCCGCGGCGCCGAGCAGCACCATGCGGGCGTCGGCGCGGTCCGTTCCGGCATGCCGGACGGCCGCTCGTTGCCACAGCCCGAGCACCGCGTCCGCGGCGAGCCGCAGTCCGACGATGCCGGTGACCAGGGTCGTCATGTCCGCGAGCGGCACCGGTTTCGCGCCGCGTTCGGCCAGGAAACTGCGGAAGGCGTCATCGAGTCTGCGGGCGGCGGCCGCCGCCTCGAGGCCCTCCTCCAGAGGGGCGTCGGCCGACGAGGGAAGCGCGCCGCAGCGACCGACGGCGTACTCGACGGCTCCGGCGAGATAGCGGGCGCTGTCCGTGTAGGCGTCCGCGAGGGCGCGGTTCACGGCGGCCGCCGCACCGTGCGGCCAGAAGAACAGGCCCACGACCACGCTGACGGCACAGCCGAGCCCGATGTCCTGGACCCGCAGCAGCACGATGTGCCAGTCGGGGTTGTGGCCGATGCTGAACAGGATGACCAGAGCGACGGTGAAGGCGGCCTGGCCCGCGGCGAACGACACCGCGGCCGGTGCGACGCCGGCGATCAGCACGGCGACGGGCAACAGGAACCACAAGACCGTGCCGTGGTGCCCGATGAGGTACAACAGGCCCGCGCCGATGATCGAACCCGCGATCGTGCCGCCGAGCGCGCGGATGGCGTTCTGGCCGGTGTTGAGGGCGTTCGAGCGCAGCACGGAAAGGGTTCCGAGGAGGATCCAGAACGAGTGCTGGAAGCCGGTCACGCTCGCCAGCGCGACGGCGATGCCCAGGCCGACGGCGCCCCGGCAGCTGTTGTGCAACCAGACCGAGTTGGGGCGCAGATGGGCGACGGCACGCTCCCGCGCGGCGGTCAGCGGCCGGTTCGGCGCACCGGGCTCGAGCCCGAGGAGCCGCTCCGGCCACGTGCGCCGTTCGGCCGCCGCCACCAGATCCACGTTGCCGGCGATCTGCAGCGTGGCGAAGCCCAGTTCCTGGGCGCGGAACGACAGGTCCAGGGCTTCGATGAAGGCGCGGACCCCGGACTCGGTACCGGGCCCGGGCAGCTGCACGGGGAGCAGGACGGGCGCGCCGCGTTCCATCCTGTCCATGGCCGCGTGCAACGTCTCCAGCGCGGCGTGCAGTTCGTCGGGCGCCTGGTCCCGGGTGTCCAGGAGGTCGGCCGTCCGTTCCAGGACCACGGCGGCCGCCCGTCGTACGGCGAGGGCCTCGGGATCGCAGACCACGTGGTCGTCCGGTGGGGGAGCGCTGTCGGCCACGATCGTGCTGAGCCACGTCAGTTCGTCGACCAGCCGGACCAGGGCCCGTGAGCCGATGGACAGCCCGGTGGGCCGGTAGGGAGCGGCGTCGAAGGCGCTGCGCAGATCGGCGGCCGCGGCGGTTGCCTCGTCGGCGGTCTTCCGGCATGCACGGACGCCGGCCGCGTCCGCACCGCGGGCCAGGCGGGATGCGTCGGCGTGCAGTTGTGCCGCGGCCGTCCGGCAGCAGCGGGCCGCGGGGGCACTGAGCGGGTCGGTGTCGGGCCGCGGCCAGAGCAGGGAGATCGCGAGCATGGCCGAGGCCGCGGCCAGGCCCGCGCCGGCGAGCCGCTCGGGCAGCTGCGACAGCGGCGCGGGCGTGGTCACCGGAAGGACGAAGCCCAGGAGCAGCGCCGTCGACGCCCCGGCGAGAACGGAGCTGACCACACCGGAGAACAGCACGGCGAAGCCGATCACCACGGTCGTGGTCACCGCGAGCCAGGTCTCGTGGGCCACGAGGGTGCCGAGAGAGATGAGCAGCGCCCAGGCCACCGCGAGGCCCATGTGGGCGCGGAGGCGCTGCACCATCGGGCCGGTGAAGTCGACGAGCAGCAGCATCGAGAACGAACCGAACGCCGCGTACGTCGCCATCACCGGCGACCGCAGGACCACGTCGCACAGGGCGAACAGCGCGGGCATCACCACAGCGGCGCGCATGGCCCTGCGCGTCGCCGCCAGCTCCGGGTCGTGGGCCCGCAACCAGGCCGGGACCCTTCCGAACAGGCTGAGGCCGGCTGCCGCCTGCATACGCCGAGACCTTCCGTCAGCGGAGCGTCCGCGTGTCCCTCCGACCCGCCGAGTATCCGTCCTCGCCGGTCGGTGCGGTGCCGCTCGTGCGCCGGGCAGCGGTACCACTGCGGCCCTTCGGGTGACCGGTCAGTCGCCGGACCGGCCCGGGACCGCGGGAAGCACCTGCTCGGCGACGTGTGGGTGGTACGTCGTCCTGGCGCCGGATGACGACCTCGAATGTACCGCCCTTGTCCTCGGTGTCTTCGGAGACCGCGACCGGGCGCCGGGCGACACCGCCGGGGCCGGTGCCGGTCCTGCCGCCGTATCAGGTCGGGGCGATGGTCCGGCACCGGTCCGCCGGCGAGCCTTCTTCACCGTGCGGCCTGCCGGGTGCGGTCGGCGCGCGGCCGACGGCACCCGGCGCAGTGGCGGCCGGGTCATGCCGCGGCCGAGGGGCGGATGTTCTGGTTGAGGCGGAACATGTTCGTGGGATCGTAGGCGTCCTTGACCCTGACGAGCCGCTCGTGGACCGCTTCCGGATACGAGGCGCGCACCTTGTCCTCTGCGGCGTCGCCGGTGAAGTTGACGTACATGGCACCGTGGCCGTTGCGGGAGATCTCCCGGCGGGCCGCACGGGCCCAGGCGATGTGCGCGTCGAAGTCCGTCGTGTCCGGGGAACGCGCGATCACGTTGCACAGCACGCCGGAATCGCGCTGGCTGAAGGCCGTGGCCTCGGCGGGCACGCGGGCGAACGCGCCGCCGAGCTGGTGCAGGTGCAGTTCGCTGCGGGGCGTGGGCGTCGTGAGGTGGTGGCGCAGTACGGCGTCGATGGCGGTGTCGGACGGCTCGATGAACGCGGACGTGAAGTAGTTGTGGGCTCCGCGCGTCCACAGCGGGTCGATCAGTGTCTGCATGCCCGTGTACGGCAGGGGACCCATGACGTCGGCGATGGGCGTGCCCAGGGAGCGCAGCGGAGCGACGGCCGCCTCGCCCGCCGCCGGGTCGCCCGCGTACATACCGCCCACGATCACGACACGCGTGCCGTGGACCTCCGGGGGCAGGAACGGCAGCGGAGGAGCCGTCGTCAGGTTCACGAGTGTCGTCAGGTCGTCGGGCATGCGGTCGAACTCCTCGCGCCAGCGAGTGATCACCTGGCGGGCCTCGGCGGCGGGGTAGAAGATCAGCCCGCCCAGGACCTGGGGCCCCACCGGGTGCAGCTCGTACTCGAGCGACGTGACCACGCCGAAGTTGCCGCCGCCACCGCGCAGGGCCCAGAACAGCTCGGGATGCTCCCGCGGGTCCGCGCGCACCACGCGGCCGTCGGCGGTGACGACCTCGGCCGCCGTCACATTGTCGGAGGCCAGACCGTGCCGGCGCAGGAGCCAGCCCACCCCGCCGCCGAGGGTGAAACCGGAGATCCCGGTCGAGGAGACCAGACCGCCGGTCACGGCGAGCCCGAAGGCCTGGGTCTCGTGGTCGAGATCGCCCCAGGTCATGCCGGCCTGGGCGACCACCCGGCGTCGCACGGGATCGACGACGGCGCCCTTCATGGCCGACAGGTCGATGACGATGCCGTCGTCGCAGGTCGAGAACCCGGCGATGCTGTGGGCGCCGCCGCGCACGGCCACGAGCAGGTCCTGGCTGCGTGCGAACTCGACGGCACGGACCACGTCCGCGGTTCCGGCGCAGCGCACGATCAGCGCCGGGTGCTTGTCGTGGGCCGCGTTCCACACGGAACGGGCCTCGTCGTAGTCGGCGTCGCCGGGGCGGACGACGGTGCCGCGCAGGGCCGCCTCCAGTTCGGCGACGGTGGCGTCCCCCAGGACACCCTTTGCCGTGTCGATCGACATGGTCGGCTCCTCGGTGTGAGTGCTCTCGCTGGTACTCAGGACCGTAGGGGTGGCCTCTTAGCATCCACTCAGCAGCCGCTTTGGGCGCTCTCGGTCCGTGGCACCGCGCGTCGCAGCACAGCCGGGCCGCGCGTGTCGCCGAGGCGGGTGAACAGGTCGCCGGCGCGGGCCGCGGCCGCCGCGGCGGCCTCGCGCTCACCCGTCCGCCACAGCAACTGCGCCAGTACGAGGGCGGCCCATCCGGCGGCGGAGGTCGACCCGGCCACCCGTTCCAGCCGCTGGGCGTGGTGCAGCAGGGTGCGGGCCGTCGCCGGGTCACCGGCGTCGCGGGCCACGAGCCCGAGATGGAGCAGGCTGTTGGCCGCGCCCGGGAAGTCGTCGGTCTCCTCGAAGCCGGTGAGGGCACGCGCGATGGTGGACCGCGCGCTCTCGGTGTCCCCGCGGGCCAGGTGGAGCAGGCCGAGGCAGCCCAGGGTGATGCCTTCCTCCCGGCGGTCGCCGAGCCGGCACCTGATCGCCAGCGCCGTCTCCAGGCACTCCCTGGCCGCCTCGTGGTCGCCCCGGCTGCGGTGGATGTTCCCGAGCGTGTTGATGGCCAGGGACTCGCCATGGGGGTCGGCGAGGGCACGGAAGCAGTCGGCACTGCGCCCGGCCGCCGCCGTCGCGGCCTCGGTGTCGCCCTCCAGCCGGGTCGCCCACGCCAGATTCGCCAGCACATAGCCGCGGGCCCGGGACGGGCCGACCGTGCGGCCGGCCAGGACCGTCTCCTCGAACAGCAGCGACACCTGCCCTGCCTCGTCGACCTCGACCGCGTAGCCCGGTGTCATGACCGGAAGGAACGGGCCGCCGTCCTCGCCGAGCTCGTCCAGGAGCCGCAGACTCTCCGTGCACGCCTCTCGCGCGACCGTGCCCTCCCCCCGGCAGACGGCCCAGACACTCTCCAGGTGCGCGGCCGCGGCGAGCACCGCCGGGGCGCCCGCGTCACGGGCCAGTGCCGTGGCCCGGTCGAGGGCGGTGCGCGCGCGGTCCCACGTACCGTGCATCCAGTGCAGGACGGCCCGCTGGTAGTGGGCGTACGCCAGGGTCGCCCCGTCCGATCCCCGCTCGTGGATCCCGACGATCTGTGTGCCGATGTCCTCCAGTGGAGCCACGTCGCCGAGCCGGATCGCCAGCACGGCCCGGCCCATCAGCGCTCTGGCGCGCTCTGGCGTCGGCTCCGGTGCGGCGGCCAGAGCGTCCTCCAGCCAGGTCCGCCCCTCGGCGAGGCGTCCGCGTTCGGTCCAGAACGAACGCAGCGCGACCGCCAGGCGCAGCGCCTGGTCCGGTTCGTGGCGCAGGAAGGAACGCAGGGCGGCCCGGAGATTGCCGTAGTCGGCCTCCAGTTCGAGCGAGGTCGCCCCGCAGACCCCGACGGCCGGTTCGTGGTCCCGTGCCTCGGCGAGTTCCAGGTAGAAGTGCCGGTGCCGGGCCTCGGTGGCCGCCTGTTCCCCGGCGGCCCGCAGCCGCTCGGCGGCGTACTGCCTGATCGTCTCCGGCAACCGGTAGCGCGCCTCGTCCGGCCGGGGGTCCACCCACACCAGGGACTTGTCGGCCAGCCGGCCGAGCAGGTCCAGCACCGGGCATTCCCGGTCACCGCCGGCGCACACGTCCTCGGCCGCCGCGAGCGAGAACCCGCCCGTGAAGACGGAAAGCCTCCGGAACAGGCGCCGCTCCTCGTCGTCGAGCAGCCGGTGGCTCCACTCCAGGGTGGCGAGCAGTGTCTCCTGCCGCGTCACGCCGTGCCGGCTGCCCCGAGCGAGGAGAGCCAGGGCGTCGTCGAGCCGTTCCGCGATCTGACGCGGGGCCAGCACAGGTACCCGGGCCGCCGCGAGCTCCAGGGCCAGCGGCATGCCGTCGAGCCGGAAGCAGATCTGCGCCACGTCCGCCGCGTTCCCCGGGGTCAGCTCGAATCCCGGGGCCGCGTCGGCGGCCCGTTCCACGAACAGCCGCACGGAGGCGAAGCGGCCCAGTTCCGCCAGGGCCGGCAGCCGACGCGGATCCGGCAGGCCCAGCGACGGCACCCTGAAGGTCCGTTCCCCGTAACTGCGCAACGGCTCCCGGCTGGTCGCGAGCACGGCGACACCCGGGCAGTGGGCCAGGATCTCCGAGACCAGCGCGGCGCACGCCTCGACCAGGTGCTCGCAGTTGTCGAGTACCAGCAGCATCTCCCGGCCGCCGAGCTGGGTGATCAGCGCCTGCCGTCCCCCGCCGGAGGGCGGCAGCTGCAGTCCGAGGACCGCGGCGACCGTGTCCGCAACGAGCTGCGGTTCCGTCAGCGCGGCCAGGTCCACGAACCACGCCCCGTCCCGGAAGCCGTCACGCCGACGGGCCGCCACGGCGAGCGCGAGCCGGGTCTTGCCGCAGCCGCCGGCCCCGGTGAGGGTCAGCAGCCTGCTCCGCCCGAGCAACTGCTCCACCTCGGCCGTCTCGCGCTCCCGGCCGATGAGTCCGGTCGCCGGCTGCGGCAGGTTGTGCCGTGGAGCGTCGGGCCGCCGCTTTCCGGCCTCGACCGAGTCGGCAAGCAGCTCACGGAAGAGGCGGCGCGTCTGCGGGTCGGGGTCGGCGCCGGTGTCCCGGCGGAGCGCGTCCCGCAGCCGCTCGTAGCCGGCGAGCGCCTCCCGGCGCCGTCCGGCGCCCGCCAGGTTGCGCATCAGCGCCCGGTGGCCGGGCTCGTGCAGAGGGTCCTCGGCGAGCAGGGCCCGCAGTACGTCGTTGGCCTCGGCCGTGCGGTGCTCGCGGTCGAGCGCCTCGGCCAGCTCCAGCCTGAGCGTCGTACGCCGTGTCTCCAGCGCCCCGGCCGCCTCGGCCGCCCACGGCTCGTAACGGTCCTCGGGCAGCAGCCCGGGGTCGGCCAGGGCGAGCGCGGCACGGTAGTCGGCCGCGCTCTTGCTGTGCGAGGCCCGCCCGACCCGCTGGTCGAGTTCGTCGAGGTCGATCCGCACGCCGCCGTCAGGGGCGAGCAGCACCAGGTCGTCGCGGAGGACCACGACGTCCCCCGGTGCTCCCGTCGAGGTCAGCGCGCGGCGCAAGGCGTGCAGCACCTGGTGCAGATTGTTCGACGCGGCCGTCCGGTCCAGGTCCGGCCACAGAAGGTCGTAGAGCCGCTCCCGGTGCATCCGGTGGCCCGGTGACAGACACAGCAGTTTCAGCAGGCTCCGGGCCTTGCGCAGTCGCCATGCCCCGGCGGCGACAGGGCGGTCGTCGACCGTCACGGCGAAACCGCCGAGGAGCCGGATGCGTACCTGATCGGCCATGGCTGCCTCAGGAGCAGGTTACCGCCTGACAGGGTCCGGGACCCGTGGAGTCCTGCTTCGCCGTGCCGCGAGCCGGTCAGTCCTCGAGCCAGCCGTGGTCCTTGCCGAACTGCAGCAGCCCGCGCCGGGCGGCGAGGATCTGCTCCGCGGTCAGCGAGGGTGCCGAGGCGAGCAGGACCTCGGTGACCTCGTGCAGGTACTCGCCGGCGGTGAGCACGTCACACAGCGAGTCGTCGCCGTCGGCAGGACGGTGCGCGCTCCGAGCCGACGTCCTCGACGCCCCGCCCGGCGGGGTCAGCGGCCCGTCCGGCCCCTCGGCCAGGCGCACCTCCGACGCCTTGAGCCCGCGGTCGCCCTCCTCGACGGAGAACTCCACCGCGAGCCCCGGGCGCACCTGCTGTTCCGGGATACGAAGGTCGTTCACGTGGAGGAAGACGTCCTCGCCGCCATGGTCGGGAGCGATGAATCCGTAGCCCCGCAGACCGTCGAAGCGCACCACACGCCCGGAAACCACTCCGCCACCCCCATCAGCCCGGTCCCCGACCGGGACGATTGCACAGGGGCAGCAGCTTACGCGGACCCGCCCGGGCCGTCCGGGCGGGGCGGCAGCAGGACCGTGAAGCAGGCGCCGCCCTCGGGGGCGTTCCCCGCGGCGGAGATGATGCCGCCGAGCCGCGTGGCCAGACGACGGGCGACGGCCAGGCCCAGGCCGCTTCCGACGGGGCGGACGCCGCGGTAGCGCTCGGTCAGGGCGCCGCGTTCGAAGGCGACCTCGATGTCGGCGTCGGTGAGGCCGGGGCCGCCGTCACGCACCTGCAAGCGGGCCCCCGCGCCGTCCTGCCGCACGGCCAGTACCAGGGGCCGGCCGGCGGGTGTGACGCGCAGGGCGTTCTCGGCGAGTCCGTCGACGAGCTGGCGTATCCGGAAGCCGTCGGTGGCGATGGTCAACGGCTGTGCCGGGCGTTCGACACGGAAGTCGACCCCGTCCCGGGCGCAGCGGGCGGACCAGACGGCCGCGGCCTGTTCCACCAGCGCGTCCAGATCGACCTCGTCGACGTCCAGCCGGAAGTCGTCGGCCTCCAGCCGGGCCAGGGCGAGCAGATCGCCCACGAAGCGTTCCAGCCGCTCCATCTCGGTGCGCAGGACACGCCCGGCCTCGGGCACCTCGTCCCCGGTGATCACCTCGTCGGCGAGGGCCTCGGCGTATCCGCGCGCGGTGGTCAGCGGCGTACGGATCTCGTGGGAGACCGACAGCAGGAAGTCCCGTTGCCGGTTCTCGCTGTGGGCCAGCGCCGCGTCCAGCGAGTTCAGCGCCGTCGCGAGCTCGGCCACTTCGGCGGGCCCCTCCGAGGGCACCGTCAGACCGCGCTCGCCCGCGGACAGCCGGTGGGCGGTGCGGGCGGCCGAGGAGAGCGGACGGGCCAGCCGCCGGGCGAGCAGCGCGCCGGCCAGGGCCGCGCCGCCCAGTCCCAGTGCCAGTGGCAGGACCAGGGCGCCGCGCATACGGTCGGTGGCCGCGTCGACGTCGCTCATCGGCTGGGTGAGCACCAGTCCGCCACCGGTGCGCGTCGGCACGCCCTCCACCAGTACCTCCCGCCCGTCCAGGACGGCGGTCGCCGAGACGTCCTCGCCCGCGAGCAGCGCCTTGCGCAGGCCGGGGCCGACGACCTCCGTCGACGGACCGGCGACGTCCCCGGAGGGCTGGACGAGGGCGAGTTCGGTACCGCTGGGGCCGGCGATGCGCTGCTGCCGTTGCAGGAGCAGACCGGCCAACGGCGGGGTCCGGGCCAGGACTTCGGCCTGACGGGCGAGCTGGTCGCGCTCCTGGGCCTCGGCGTTCGTGCGGATCGTCCGCCAGGCGAACAGTCCGGTCAGCAGTACGGCGACCGCTGCGACGGCGGTGGTCAGCAGCACGATGCTCACGGCGAGGGAGCCGTGGCGCCGTTCGGTCCTCATCGGCCGTTGTCGGCGACGCTGTAGCCGACCCCACGCACGGTGCGGATCGGGCTGGCGTCTGCGAGTTTCGCGCGCAGTTGCGACACGTAGACGTCCATGACCCGGGTGTCCCGGTAGTCGGCGTAGCCCCAGACCTGCGCCAGCAGCTGTTCACGGGTGAAGACCTGGCCGGGGTTGCGCATGAGGAAGGCCAGCAGGTTGAACTCGGTGGTCGTCAGTTCCACGGGGGCGTCGTCCACGTGCAGTGTCCGGCGTCCGGTGTCGAGCGTGAGCCGGCCCAGTCGGCGCACCGGTTCCTGCTGCGGGCCCGCCGCGCGCCGCAGGAGGCTCTTCACGCGCGCGACCAACTCCTGCGGGGAGAAGGGCTTGGCGAGGTAGTCGTCGCCGCCCAGCTCCAGCCCGAGGATGCGGTCGGTGACCTCGTCGCGTGCGGTCACGAACACGACGGGCGTCCAGTCGCCCTCCTCGCGCAGCCGGCGGCACACGTCCATGCCGTCCATGCCGGGCAGGGCGATGTCCAGGACGATCGCAGCGGGGCGCATCCGCCGGGCCGCGGCCAGCGCGGCGACCCCGTCGGTCTCGACGTGCACGCCGAACCCTTCCCGGCTCAGATAGCGCCGCTGCAGGTCGGCGATGTGCGGCTCGTCCTCGGCGATCAGGACGAGACCTCTGTTCTCGGGCATGTGGCTCTCTCCTAGGGCCCACGCGAGGGCGGGGGCCGGCCCGGGGCTCCGGGATGCCGTCGATGCTAACCAGCGCCGCCGTGTCAGGACGCGGGCGGATCCGGTCCTTACACAGCCCGAACATGCGCCGAACGTTCCGCTCGTACGACTGCGGCAGGCTGTGCTCGCAATCGGGCAACGGGAGGACGACGAGGTGAACGGCATCAGCATGGCCACGACGCACCGGACGGCGAGGCCGACGTGACACCACGACCAGCGGGACTCACGCACCCGGTGAGCGCGGCGGCGACGGGCACGGGCGGATCGACGCTCGTGGCCCTGGGGCTCGTCACCGCGGCGGGGCTGGCCCTGGCCGTCACGCTGTTCCTGCTCCGCACCCGACGCTCCCGGCCCGCACCGCCGGCTTCTCTCATGCCCGCCGAGGGCCCGACCAGGAATGACGGAATGACCCACGCTCTTCGCACCACCCTGGAACCTCCCCGCCCCGAGCCGGATGGGACAGCTTCCGCTGGCCGGCTGCACAGGGCCGGCCGCTGGTGCGCGCGACGGCCCTGGTGGGTGCTCGGAGCCTGGCTGCTGGTGATGCTCGCCGCACTGGCCGCCGACCGCACGTGGGGCGGCACCTACGACGACGACTTCTCGCTGCCCGGCACCTCCGTGCAGACCGGCGCCGATCTGCTGGACGCCCACGGCTCGGCCGGGGTACGCGGCACCGCCTCCCAGATCGTGCTGCACCCGGGCAGCGGTGCCCTCGGCGCCCACCGGGAGGCCGTCGGCACGGCCGTGAGCGAGCTGGGCAAGCTGCCCGACGTGATCTCCGTGGCCGACCCGCTCCGCACTCCGGGCGCGGTCTCCGCCGACGGCACCACCGGAATGGTCACCGTCCGCTTCACGAAGAACCCGTCCCGCTTCGATCGCTCCTATCTCGATGGCGTCGACGACGCCGTGCACGCTCTGCGCGCCGACGGTGTGGAGGTCGAGTACGGCGGTCCGCTGGGCAGGTTGGCCCGGCCCAAGGCCGCGGACCGGCTGTCGGAGGCGATCGGGCTCGCCACCGCGGTGATCGTCCTGCTGGCCGGGTTCGGCAGTCTGGCCGCCGCCGGCCTGCCGCTGCTGACCGCCGTGATCGGACTGCTGTCCGGCATCTCCCTGCTCGCCCTGCTGGCCGCGGCCGTCACCTTCGGC
>NZ_JBHYKH010000208.1:0-14674 GCF_042741275.1 Streptomyces sp. NPDC058964 | reverse complement strand
GCTTATACCTGCGTTGTTAGTTCTAGTACTTCCCCAACTTCCACCCCGGCCGGGGCGGGGGCGCCCGCCGCGGCCCCCCCCCCCGCCGCCCCCCGGCACCCCGGCGCCGCCGGGACAAGAGTAACCGCTCGGCGCACGCCCGCGTGGGTCAGTTGTCGCCGGCGCGGGAGCCCAGGGTGAGCTGGACCGTGTGCTCCTGGCCGCCGCGCTTGTAGGTGATCGTGACCTTGTCACCGGGCTTGTGGGTCCAGATCTCACCGATCAGGGTGGGCCCGCTGTCGATCACGTGGTCGTCGAGCTTGGTGATGACGTCGCCGGGCTTGAGGCCCGCCTCGTCCGCCGGACCGCCCGACTCGACCGCAGCGGAGCCGCTGGCGCCCGTGTCGGTGATCTTCGCGCCGTCCGCGGAGTCCTCCAGGGAGACGGACGCCCCGATCTTCGCGTAGACCGGCTTGCCGGTCTTGATGAGCTGCTGGGCGACGTACTTGGCCTGGTTGATCGGGATGGCGAAGCCGAGACCGATCGAACCGGACTGGCCGGAGCCGCCCAGACCGCCGCTGCTGCTGGACTGGATCGCGGAGTTGATCCCGATGACCGCGCCGCTCGCGTCGAGCAGCGGGCCGCCGGAGTTGCCCGGGTTGATGGAAGCGTCGGTCTGCAGGGCGCTCATGTAGGACGCCTTGCTGCTGGCGCTGCCGTCGCTGGAGGCGACCGGGCGGTTCTTGGCGCTGATGATGCCGGTCGTCACCGTGTTGGAGAGGCCGAAGGGGGCGCCGATGGCGATCGTCTCGTCGCCGACTGCCACCTTGTCGGAGTCACCGAGGGCGAGCGGCTTGAGGTCCGACGGGGCGTTCTTGAGCTTGATGACCGCCACGTCGTAACCCTGGGCGTGGCCCACGATCTCGGCGTCGTACTTCTTGCCGTTGGGGAAGGTCGCGGTCAGCTTGCCGCCGTCGACCGCGTCGGCCACCACGTGGTTGTTGGTGACGATGTGGCCCTGCTTGTCGAAGACGAACCCGGTACCCGTGCCGCCCTCGCCACTGGTGCTCTCCGCCTCAATGGTGACCGTGCTGGGCAGGGACTTGGCGGCGACCGCCGCGATGGTGCCCGGGGCACGCTTGACCTGCGAGGCGCTGCTGTCGGAGGCGGCCACGGTGGTGGAGCCGGAGTCGTCGTTGTCCTTGGCCAGCGTGTAGCCGAGGCCGCCGCCCAGGCCTCCCGCGACCAGCGCGGCCACCAGGACCGCGGCGACCAGTCCGCCGCGTCCGTTGCGCGGCTTCGGCGCGGGCTGGTGGTACGACGAGCCCCAGCCGGCTCCCCCTCCGGCACCGCCGTCCGCGTAGGCGGGCGTGGCGGGCGGCGGGGGCGGCCAGGAACCGTCCGGAGCGGTGCCGGGGCCCTGGGGTCCGCCGGCCGCGCCCGCGGAGGCGTGCGCGGCCGTTGCCACGCCCCCCTGCTCCGGTGCGCCGGGGGCGCCCGGATACACCGGCGGGATCGGAGTTGTCGGTGCGTTCCCGTCGGCTGCGGCTGCGGCTGCCTGGGGGGACGCAGCGGGAGATGCCACCGGCACGGGAGGTGCGGAGGGGGCCGGGGGTACCTCGGTGCCCTCGTTCTCGGTGCTCACAGCTCTTCTCCTCGGTCCACGGCTGTTTTTGTCGGTCGCACTCGGTCACGCTCATTCACGCTTGTCGACGGTCCGGCGCGATTCAGCTGTGCATGTGCTTTTGTCTGCTGTCAGCTTTTCCCACGGGCCGTCAGAGCACCATAAGCGGTGGCTGTGGGTCCGGCGCCAGTCTTTATATAGGACCTTTAAGGCAAAAGTTACATTCAACGGCAGGGTTCATGCCCCCGTTCGTCGCACGTACGCGCCCGTGCCGCCACACGTACCCCGCCGTGGTGGGACCATGACGCGGTGACCCACGCACGACAGCACCAGATTCAGGTGGTCGCCCACCGCGGAGCCTCCGAGGACGCCCCCGAGCACACCCTCGCCGCGTACCGGAAGGCGATCGAGGACGGCGCGGACGCCCTCGAGTGCGACGTACGGCTGACCGCGGACGGCCACCTGGTCTGCGTGCACGACCGGCGGGTCAACCGCACGTCCAACGGACGCGGGGCGGTGTCCGCCCTGGAGCTGGCCGAACTCGCCGCCCTGGACTTCGGCTCCTGGAAGAAGCGCGAGGCCTGGCGCGGCCGGGACGAGGAGCCCGACTGGGAGTACCGCCCGGAGGACCGCGCGGACACCTCCGTACTCACCCTGGAGCGCCTGCTGGAACTGGTCGCGGACGCCGGGCGGCCGGTGGAGCTGGCCATCGAGACGAAGCACCCCACGCGCTGGGCCGGACAGGTCGAGGAACGGCTGCTGCTGCTCCTGAAGCGGTTCGGGCTGGACGCCCCGGCCTCGCCGGCCGAGTCGCCGGTACGGGTCATGAGCTTCTCGGCGCGCTCGCTGCACCGGGTGAGGGCCGCCTCGCCGACGCTGCCGACGGTCTACCTGATGCAGTTCGTCTCGCCCCGGCTGCGCGACGGCCGGCTGCCCGCGGGCGTGCGGGTCGCGGGGCCGTCCATCCGGATCGTGCGCAACCACCCCGCCTACGTCGAGCGGCTGAAGCGGGCCGGGCACCAGGTGCACGTGTGGACCGTGAACGAGCCCGAGGACGTCGACCTCTGCGTGGAACTCGGCATCGACGCCATCATCACCAACCGCCCGCACGCGGTGCTGCGCCGGCTCGGAATGTAAAGAGCCCCGTAAGGACCGGTCCGCGGCCCTTGACCCGGCCGGACTCCTGAACCATTCTCCGTTCTCGGCCACACCAACGAAATCAAGTCACACCATTACAGGGAGTGCTCCGGCGCGTTCGGTACGTATTCGATCGTTGCGAATGCGTCGCCGGACCTGGATTGGCCGGTTTCCGGTACAGGCCAATGGGGCATCCACACCGTGGCGTGGGGCAAAGGAGGTCTCGGGGGTGGCGTTGGTGGTGGCACAGGAGGTGCCCACGTCGTCGAGCATGGCCGTACCCCATGGCCCTGCGGGCGTGGGGAAAGCAAGACACCGCATGCGCGATCAGCTGCGCACAGGTGGCGTATCGGAACCGGTCATCGACGATGCCGTACTGATCCTTTCCGAGCTCTTGAGCAACGCGTGCAAACACGGGCGCCCCTTGGGCGACGCACTGGCCGGGGACGGCGACGTCCGGGCGGCATGGCGTGTGGACCCGCGCGGCCGGCTCGTCGTCGAGGTGACCGACGGCGGTGGCCCGACCCGCCCGGCTCCGGCCACCCCGTCGGTCACCGCGCACGGCGGCCGTGGGCTGAACATCATCACGGCGCTGGCGGACGACTGGGGAGTACGGGACGACGCCCGGGGAGAGGTGACCGTGTGGGTCGTGGTCCACCAGGACGTTCACGATCCCGATGCCGGGCACCGCCGCGCCGATTTCGCTACGCGCGTCACAGCGCCCGTAGTCTCCGCGATGCCCGCTCTCGACTTCGCGGACGCGTTCGACGACCTGGACTGACGACCCGTCACGGCCCCGTCGCCCACGGGCGCGCGACGGCCGTACGTGCGCGTTGTCCACAGGTCCCCGTCGATCATGGCGTGAACGGCTAGGCTCCCGCCCGTACGAGACGAGCCGTAACCGGGAGACACCCACGATGGCCAAGAAGCGACCTCAGACGAAGGCCAAGCGCCCGCAGCTCAGCGATGCAGAGATCCCGGTGGTCGGTGCCCGCGAGCCCTGCCCCTGCGGCAGCGGCCGCCGTTACAAGGCGTGCCACGGCCGGGCAGCCGCGCACGCCGTGACCGAGCTGGTGCACCGCCCCTTCGAAGGCCTGCCGGGCGAGGGCGACTGGGTCGCGCTGCGCGAGCTGGTGCCCGCCGCCACGGTCGAACTGCCCCTGAAGGACGGCCTCCCCGAAGGCGTCCCCTCGGTCACGCTCGCCACGGTGCTGCCGATGGCCTGGCCCGCCCTGCGCCGCGACGACGGCTCGGTCCTGCTGGGTCTGCAGAACGACACCTCGTCCGGCGACATCAGCCGCGACCTGGCCGACACCCTGCAGCGCGCCCTCACCGCGGAACCGGGCACGCCCGTCCAGGGCCGGCGCGCCCCGGCCGACGGTCCGCGTATGCAGGACCTGCTCGACCCCGAAGGCGCGTTCGAGCCAGTTGTGCACAGCGGATTCGAGTTCTGGGTCCCGGACCCCGAGAACGCCACGCCGGAGGTGACCGCTTCCCTGGAGCGGGCCAACGCCGCGGCCATCCCCACGGTGAAGCTGACCGGCGTGGACGGCGCGTACTGGTGCCAGACCCCGGAGAAGAACCACCTCCGCTGGGTCATGCCGTATCCGGAGGAGCAGCTTCTGGACGCTCTCGCCCGGCTGCACGCGGCGGGCCGTTCGAGCCTCGGTGAGGGCACCCGGCTGGTCGGTTCCTTCCGCGCTCACGGGCTCACCGTGCCCGTCTGGGACCTGCCGAGCGGTGTCACGGCGGAGGACGTGGAGAAGCCGGCCGCCGAGTTCGCCGAGCGCCTCACCGCCGCCCTGGCCTCGGAGGCGCCGCTCACCGCCGACGAGCGCCGCGCGCGGGGCGGGCTGACCAACCGGCAGGTCACGCTCAGCTGACGCGCGGACCGGCACCATGGGATGCGGCTGACCGACCGGTCAGCCGCTGTCATCCCGCCAGAAGGGGTGACTCCTGTCACAACTCCCGGACGGGACAGGCCAATCGGTGTCCGAATAGCCGAGATCGAATTTGCTAACCGCCGATCTCTTGTTACCGTTCCAGTAGCCCGGTTGCTGGTGCATCCCCCGTCGCCAGCAACCGGGTCTTTCCATGTCCGCCGCCGCTGTACGGAACCAACTCCTCCGTCAACTGGTGCCGGAATCCCCGGAGTTGCTCCCGGAGCGCAGCAGCAGCGGTCCGCCCGTGCCCTGCGCCGCGAACTCCGCGACCGCCGTGTACGCGTCCGGGCCGCCGCGGGTGTGCTCCCGGGGTGTCTCACAGGTGGCGGGCTCGTCGTCGGCGTCCACGGCGCAGCGCAACTGCAAGATGCGGCCGCCGGGCCCCATGAAGCTCAGCTCCGAGTCCAGCGCCTTGCCGGTGGCGTTGCGGTAGTAGGTGCGCGCCCAGGTCTCCTCGCCCTGTGTCATCACACAGGTCTGCGCCTCCACGCCGTCGGGGGAGGAGAGTTCCGGGCCGCAGCGGGCGGCGGTGGCCAGGCCCAGGCCGAGCACCCGCGGGGGGCCTTCGGACACGACGGAGCGGTCCTTCGCGTCACCGCGCGGAGGTGTGCGTACGACCGCTCGCGCCCCTTCGGACGACGATCGCGCGGAGTCGCCCACCGGCCCCGCGGACGCCAAGGTCAGAGGCAGCACGACCGCGCAGGCCACGACGCCCGCGAGGGCGAGCAGACGAACGTTCATGTACCGGAAGATAACGACCGAGGGCGGGCGGCCGGTTCCGCTCGCGCCCGACACCCTTACAACTCGGGCGCGCTCACACCCGTACGAGTGAGGGCGTCAACCACGGCGTCCACCACGGCCTCCACATCGGGCACCCAGGGCGAGGCCGAGCCGGGCAGCGGCGCACGCTCCCAGCGGATGGCGCCCTGACCGGTCTCGGACGGGGGCAGGGCGAGATAGCCGCCCTCTCCGTGGAAGCGGAGGGAGCCGGGGACGAAGTCCTTCGCGTAGAGCAGTTCGCCCAGCTGTTCCATCGAGTACGGCTTGACGAGCAGCGCCCAGCGCGTGGGCGAGGCGATCACCGGGCCGAGGCGCATACCGTGACGGTCGAGCGCGCCGAGGGCCCGGGAGGCCGCGAGGGCCGGCAGGCTGACCGCGCAGGGGGCCTTGCCGCCGGTGGCGAGTACGACGGGTGCGTTCGGCCTGTTGGTCCACCACCAGCGGACCATGCGCTCGTCGGTGGTGGCCGCGAGGAGGCCGGGGTCGAAGGGGTGGGCACCGGGCACCGTGCAATCCGGGTCGGGGCAGGCGCAGCGGGCCCGTCCCTGCGGGTCCGGGGCCACGCCCGGGAGTACGGGCCACTGCCATTCCGCCGCGAAGGTCAGGGCCGCGCTGAGCATCTCAGGCCTCCCGTCGTTCCGCCTGGACAGGAGCCTGCGTCGCCTTCCGAGGATCTCGCGCATGAGCGCTCGTTCCTTTCCGTTGCACCGCTGGCAACACCGTGGACCACATCACAACATGTGTCGATCGCTTCACTGTGCGTACCTGTTGGCGCATCACACCCCTGCCCGGAGCAGGGGGAACCCCAAAGGGTCGAACGTTGGCCGTGCCCGCGTCCTTACTGCGTCTATCAAAAGCACGGCCGCGGGGTGGGGGTGGCGAAGTCTGGCGTTTTGCCGTCCCGCGTATTTCTCTCCGCCTCCACCACGGGAGGATGGGGCACGGTCGTCGGTGGCTAAGACGCCCGGGTCCGTCGCCAGGTTCCGGGTGGCCCCCAACCACCCCTGGCCTTCTCCGAGTACGTACCCATCTCGACCGTCGTGACGCTCTGTGGAGCAAACCCAGTCGACCGCAATGAACCGATACCCGAGGCAGTTTTAAGCCAACTTTGCCGTTGCGCAAGAGGTCCGGAAGAAACCCGCAAGTGGCCCATGGACACCAGGAATCCCAGCAGGACAATGCTGGACATCCCCTAACGAGTGCGTGTACATGTGGAGACACCGCCAGCGGCGCAGAATGACATGGGGGTTTGCGATGCTTTTGAGCAATACGCACCGGTCTGAAAGCCGGACGCCATGAACGCCCCTCACCCTCCGAAAGTGGCCGGAATCGATTCAACGGTTCCCACGCCCGCACACACTGTCGCACCCGCACCCCCCGCCCCGGGCGCCACTCCCGTGCCCGCCCCCAACGGCCCCGCGCCGGGAACCCTCCTGCAGGACCGGCTGGCCGGCTGGGTCTCGGATCTCACGACCCTCCACGAACTCACCGAACGCCTGGTGCGCACGGACTCACTCGACGGAGCGCTCCGGGAACTGCTGCGCGCCGGAGCCGCCCTCGTGGGCGCCCGGCGCGGTCTCGTCGTACTGGAACCAGCCGACGGCCTCGGTCCCGACAGCACCATCGGCCTGGGCCTCGGCCGCGCCGATCTCGGCCACATCGAGACCGTGCCGCGCGGCGCCATGTCGTACGGCGAGCTCCTCGACACACCCGCCGGCCTCCCCGGCGGCGGCGAGATCCGCCACCCCGACCTGTTCGCCGAGGACGGCCTCGACCCCCGCCACCGCGAGGTGGCCGCCCGCCTCGGCTACGCCGCCAGCTACGCCCTCCCCCTGACCACCGACGCCGCCGGCCGCCTCGGTGCCGCCGTGTGGCTGTACGACGAGCCCGCCGAGCCCGACGAGCGCCGGCGCCACCTCGCCGGCCTGTACGTCCGTTACGCCACCGAACACCTGGCCCGGCTGGTGGAGGTCGAGCGCACGCGCGCGTGCGTGGCCACCCTCTCCGAGGAACTGCTGCCGTCCCGGCTGCCCCGCGTGGCCGGGGTCCAGCTCGCCGCCCGGCACCGCACCGGCCCGCGCGGCGGCGGCGACTGGTACGACGCGCTGCCGCTGCCCGACGGCGCGCTCGGCCTCGCGGTCGGCTCGGTCACCGGTTGCGGGCCCAGCGCGGTCGCCGCCATGGGCCGGCTCAGAGCGTCCCTGAGGGCGTACGCCGTGATGGAGGGCGAGGACCCGGTCGCCGTCCTGTCCGACCTGGAACTGCTGCTGCGACTGACCGAACCGGCCCGCTCCGCCACCGCCCTGTTCGCCTACTGCGAACCGGCACTGCGCAAGGTCACCCTGGCCGGCGCCGGGCACAGCCCGCCGCTGCTGATCGGCGAGCGGCGCACGGAGTTCGCGGAGACCTCCGTGTCCGCGCCCCTGGGCATGCTCGCCTGCTGGGAGGCGCCCAGCGTGGAGTTCGAGGCGGAAGCCGGAGAGACGGTTCTGCTCTACACCGACGGACTGCTCCACCGCACCGGCGACCCCACGGACCGCGCCTTCGCCCGGCTGCACGCGGCGGCCGCGAGCGTGCCGCGCGCCCTGCGCCGCGACCCGGCGGCCATCGCCGACCACGTGCTGCGCACGGTCCTGCCGGACGGCCTGGACGCCGCGGACAGCCCGGAGGACGTCGTCCTGCTGGCCGCGCGCTTCGACTGAGCAGGCGGAACGGTCCGCCACGGCCGGACCCTGCGGCAGGGTCGCATGAGGGGCCATAACAGCTCTTCCCGCCCAGGACCACTCCGGTACGACCGTACGATGATGGGGGTCCCCCTGCTCGAGCGGAACCGAGATCGCCGAGGGCTCGGGGGGACCGTGCCGTATCGAGGAGGATGACCGTGGCCGACGAGCTCACTCCGGAGACCCCGGAAACTGAGTCCGAGGAGCCCATCAAGCAGCGGAAGAACGGCCTGTACCCGGGCGTCTCCGACGAGCTTGCCGAGAACATGAAGTCCGGCTGGGCCGACACGGAGCTGCGGGACCTCAAGCCGATCGCGCAGGCCGCGCACACCGCGCGCCGCCGTGCCGCGCTGTCCGCCCGCTTCCCGGGCGAGCGCCTGGTGATCCCGGCGGGCAATCTGAAGACCCGCTCGAACGACACCGAGTACGCCTTCCGGTCGTCGGTCGAGTACGCCTACCTCACCGGCAACCAGACCGAGGACGGCGTCCTCGTCCTGGAGCCCACGGCCGACGGCCACCAGGAGACGATCTACCTCCTGCCCCGCTCCGACCGCGAGAACGGCGAGTTCTGGCTCTCCGGCCAGGGCGAGCTCTGGGTCGGCCGCCGCCACTCGCTCACCGAGTCGGAGGCGCTCTACGGCATCCCCGCCGCCGACGTGCGCGAGCTGCCCGAGAAGCTGAAGGAGGCCACCGGCCCGGTCCGCGTGGTGCGCGGCTACGACGCCGGGGTCGAGGCGGCCCTGCACGACAAGGTCACCGCCGAGCGCGACGAGGAGCTGCGCGTCTTCCTCTCCGAGGCCCGGCTGATCAAGGACGGGTTCGAGATCGGCGAGCTGCAGAAGGCCGTCGACTCGACCGTGCGCGGCTTCGAGGACGTGGTGAAGGTCCTCGACAGGGCCGAGGCGACCTCCGAGCGCTACATCGAGGGCACGTTCTTCCTCCGCGCGCGCGTGGAGGGCAACGACGTCGGCTACGGCTCCATCTGCGCGTCCGGCCCGCACGCCTGCACCCTGCACTGGGTCCGCAACGACGGCCCGGTCCGCTCCGGCGACCTGCTCCTGCTGGACGCCGGTGTCGAGACGCACACGCTCTACACCGCCGACGTCACGCGCACACTGCCGGTCAACGGCACGTACAGCGAGATCCAGAAGAAGATCTACGACGCCGTGTACGAGGCCCAGGAGGCCGGGATCGCGGCGGTGAAGCCGGGCGCCAAGTACCGCGACTTCCACGACGCCGCCCAGCACGTGCTCGCCGAGAGGCTCGTCGAGTGGGGTCTGGTCGAGGGCCCGGTCGAGCGCGTCCTGGAGCTCGGCCTGCAGCGCCGCTGGACCCTGCACGGCACCGGGCACATGCTCGGCATGGACGTCCACGACTGCGCGGCCGCCCGCACGGAGACGTACGTCGAGGGCGTCCTCGAACCCGGCATGGTGCTCACGGTCGAGCCGGGCCTGTACTTCCAGGCCGACGACCTGACCGTGCCGCAGGAGTACCGGGGCATCGGCGTCCGGATCGAGGACGACATCCTGGTCACCGAGGACGGGAACCGCAATCTCTCGGACGGACTGCCCCGCCGGTCCGACGAGGTCGAGGCGTGGATGGCCTCGCTGAAGGGCTGACGTCACACTGATGGCCGGGCACCGGAACGGTGCCCGGCCATTCACGTGCCCAGGGGGAGGCATTTCGTGGACGACTTCTGGTCCGGTGTCGGTGTGGACCTGCATCTGGAACCCGACGCGGCGGACGGACGCCGGGTCGGGCTCGAACGGGCGCTGCGCGACGCCGTGCGCGCCGGACGGCTGGCACCCGGGACACGGCTGCCCGCGACCCGGCGGCTCGCCTCCGAGCTCGGGATCTCGCGCGGCACCGCCAAGGCGGCGTACGACCAGCTCGTCGCCGAGGGATATCTGACGGCGCGGCAGGGCTCGGGCACCCGGGTGGCTTCGCTGCCCTCCGTCGACGCCGGCACGCCGGAGACGGCCGCACACGCGCGTGCACCCGTCTTCGATCTGCGGCCCGGCAGTCCGGACGTGGGGGCGTTTCCGGCGGCGGCCTGGCTGCGGGCGCTGCGCCGCGCCATCGCGACGGCGCCCTCACTGGCGTACGACTACGGCGATCCGCGCGGCCGGATCGAGCTGCGCACGGCGCTCTCGGGCTACCTGGGGCGGGCGCGCGGGGTGATCGCGCCGCCGGAACGGATCGTGATCACCTCGGGGTACGTGCAGGGCCTCGCGCTGCTCACCCGCGTGCTGGACGGCGCCGCCGTCGCCATGGAGGACCCCGGGCTGCCCTTCCACCGGGAGGTGGTTCGGCGCAACGGCGGGACGGTGGTGCCCGTTCCGGTCGACGAACGCGGAGTCCGCGCGCGGGAGCTGGGCGACGCGGCCGCCGTGGTCGTCACGCCCGCCCATCAGTACCCGACCGGAGTGACCCTGCACCCGGAGCGGCGGCGCGCGCTCAGCGACTGGGCACGCACGCGTGGGTCCCTCATCGTCGAGGACGACTACGACGGGGAGTTCCGCTACGACCGTCAGCCCGTCGGCGCGCTCCAGGGGATGGCCCCGGGCCAGGTGGTGTACCTGGGCACCGCCTCCAAGACCCTCGGCCCCGCGCTGCGGCTGGGCTGGATGGTGCTGCCGCGGCACCTGGTGGACGCGGTCGCCGACGCCAAGCTGCACAGCGACCACCACACCGAGTCCATCGGCCAGTTGGCGCTCGCCGAACTCATCGACAGCCATGCGTACGACCGCCATGTGCGCGCGTGCCGCCTGCGGTACCGGCGCCGCAGGGACCAGCTCCTGGACCGGCTGGGCCCTCGCCGGCCGGTGCGCGGGATCGCGGCCGGGCTGCACGCCCTGGTGGAGGTCTCCGACGAGGCGGAGGTGTTCGCGCGCGCGGCGGCGGAGGGGCTCGCCCTCGGCCGCCTGGGGGACCACTGGCATGCGGCCGGCCCACCCGGCGAAGGCCTGCGGCAGGGGCTCGTCGTCGGGTACGGCACGCCCCGGGAACGGGTGTATCCGGAGGCACTGGAGGTGTTGGCGAAGGTACTCGACGGGGCGTGAAGCGGGCCCCTGAAAGCCTCCGGTGCCGGGCCTGTCCACAGGTCCAACACGCCTCTGGTGCCGCCCGTATGACGAACCCCCCGCAGCGCGTGCCGGCACCGGCCCAGCCGACCGACTCCATCGGCGACGGCGCCTGCTACGTGACGTCGGCGCTGTACTTCACCCGTGTCGTGGGAGTCGAGCCGGCCTCGATTCACGGCCGAGGAAGCCAGGAACGCCGCTTGTCAGACACATGGGCAAGAGATCTCAAAGAGCTGTGAAAATCCGGGCAGGTCGAGGCCGGCCCAAAACGACCCGATCACATGGCCGGATCGGCGTTGTGCAGGATCCGCTGGAACAAACAGCAGTCCCGCCATTCCCCATTGATGTGCAAATAGCTCGGGGCCATACCGATGGAGTCGAATCCGCATCTCTTCAGCACACGCTGGGAAGCGATGTTCTCGATAATCGTGGACGCCTCGATCCGGTGCAGTCCCACCGTGTCCCGCGCGATCCGGCAGACCCGTTCCACGGCGCCGCCGGCCAGCCCGCGGTTCTGCTGGTCGGCGGCGACCCAGTACCCCAGATAGGCGCTGCAGAAGGGCCCCATCGAGATCCCGGACAGCGTGATCGCGCCCACGATCCGCCCGCCGTCCGACTCGAGGACCCAGGGCACCAGACCACCTTCCGAGAACTGACGCAGCAGTCCCTCCAGACGCTCCGTCTGGCCTTCGAGCGTGAAGAAGGAGTCCGGTCTGTACGGCTCCCACGGTTCGAGGTGTTTCCGATTTTCGACGTATGCGGCACAAAGCGCCTCGGCATCGCCCTGGACGAGCGGCCGCAGTATCACACCGTGGGCTATTTCCTCGGTTTCGATATTCATGCGCGCACCCTAGCGCGGGCGTTATGCCTGCGCAGCCTTCATGCCGTAAGCAGGGAAGGATCTTTCTTCCACTTGAGCATCTTGTCGAAGCTCACCACCGTCCCGTTCCGGCCCGGCTTGCCGCCGATGTGGACGTGATCGGCGAGTTCCTGGATGAGGCACAGCCCGCGTCCGTGCTCGGCGTCCGCCCGCGCGGGCCGGAAAGCCTGGGGCCGGGCGAACCCCGGTCCGGAGTCGGCCACTTCGATACGGCACTTCTCGCCGTCGAGGTAGGCGGTCACCCGGTACGCCTCGGACGGGCCTCCGAGCGTCGCGTCCCCGCCGTGCTCGACAGCGTTCGCGCAGGCCTCGCTGAGCGCGACGGACAGGTCGTAGCAGATGTCGGGATCGACTCCCGCGGTCTCCATCGTGCCGAGGAGCAGTCGCCGCGCGAGCGGGACGCTCGCTGCCTCGCGGCGCAGATGGAGTGACCACCAGATGCTCATGCTCCAGCCTCCTGGCCGCGGCTCGACATACCGATACGTATTGCCGCCCGTACCCGGGTGTAAGCACTCCGCCGGTGAGACGCCGTCCATCCGGACGATGCGCGCGGGGAGGAATCGGTGTATGAGGGGCGGCTCGTGGCAGAGTGTGACCTTCCGGTCGTAGGGAACCTTGCGGACCTGCCGTCGGGCCGCGGCGCGTCCAGTGCGATGATGAGCGCGCCATGACTGCCCCCCACCAGCGCACGGCGCGCTCCGGACAACGCCTCCGGATCCTGCGGGCCGCGGTGTTCGCCGCGGTCTGCGTCGTGCTGGCCGCGGCCGGGCACACCCTGGCCTCCTGCGGCACCGTCCCGCTGTGGACACTGGGCGCCGGATTCCTGGGCGCCCTCGCGCTGGTGGCGCCGCTCGCCGGGCGGGAGCGCTCGCTGCCCGGGATCGCCACGATGCTGGCGCTCGGTCAGTCCGTGCTGCACACCCTGTTCGGGCTGGGTCAGCACGGTGCGGCCGCCACGCCGTCCGGCACGATGTCCATGGGCTCCATGGGCTCCATGGGCTCCATGGGCTCCATGGCCGGGATGAGCGACGCCCTGCTCGTGGAGCGGGCCGCGCGGCTCGTGTGCGGTACCGGCGCCGCGGCGATCACCCCGGCCCACGCCTTCCGGCTCCTGTCCGAGGCACGCCTGCTGCCCGCCCCGGCAACGGACATGAGCGCCATGCAGCACGCAGGGGACGCGACCGGCTCGTCGGAGTCGCTGCTGCCGTCCCTGCCCATGCTGCTCGCCCACGTCCTCGCCGCGGTCGCGGTCGGCTGGCTGATGCGCCGCGGCGACCTCGCCCTGCTGCGCCTGATCGAACTGTCGGCGCACGGAGTCGCGGAGGGGGCGCTCGTACGTTCCCTGCGCGGGGCGCTCGCGCTGGTACGCGCCCTGTGCGCCGGGCTTCCGGCCGCACCCGAGGCAGGCCCGCTCCAGCGGCGCACCGCACGGGACGATCCGCCCGCCCCGCACACCACCGCACTCCAGCACACGGTGATCCGGCGCGGGCCGCCCGCCGCCGCACTCGTCCTCGCCGCCTGACGCGACGCGACCGCAACCACTCCACCCGGACGGGGCAGGAGGGGACCGGCCGCCGTCGTGCGGCACGCGCGCGTGCACCCAGTGCGCGCCCCCTTCCCCTGCTTCCTTCACCTTTCACGTTCCTTCACCGGAACTCACCCGGAGTGGAGTGCTCCCTGCCATGAAGGTCTCTCGTATCGCCGCGGCCGCTGCCGTCGCGGGCACGGCCGTCCTAGCCGTCTCCGCCCCCGCGTTCGCACACGTCTCCGTGCAGCCCGAGGGAACGGCCGCCAAGGGCGGCTACGCGGTCATCGACTTCAAGGTCCCCAACGAGCGCGACAGCGCCTCGACCACCAAGCTGGAGGTCGACTTCCCGGCCGACCACCCGCTGGCCTCGGTGATGCCGCAGCCGATCGCCGGCTGGACCGTCGAGGTCACCAAGGCCAAGCTCGACAAGCCGCTGGAGATGCACGGCAAGCAGATCTCCGAGGCGGTCACCAAGGTCACCTGGACGGCCGACGGCAAGGGGATCGGGCCGGGCTACTTCCAGAAGTTCCCGCTCTCCGTGGGCACCCTGCCCGAGGACACCGACGAGCTCGTCTTCAAGGCGGTCCAGACGTACTCCAACAACGAGGTCGTGCGCTGGATCGAGGTCCAGCAGGACGGCCAGGACGAGCCCGAGAACCCGGCCCCGGTGCTGGAGCTGGCCGCCGCCTCCGCCGATGAGCACTCGCACGGCTCCGCGAAGGCCGAGGACGCCTCCGACAAGACCTCCGGGACCGGGACCGCGGCCGCTTCCGGCTCCTCCGGCGGCAGCGACACCACCGCTCGTGTGCTCGGCGTGGTCGGCATCGTCGTCGGCGCGGCGGGAGTGGCGTACGGCGTGCTGGCCGGGCGCAGGCGGTCCGCGGCCTGAAACCCGCTCGCCCGCACCGCGGGCCGGGGGGGGGGGGCGGGCTGGGGTGTGGGCCCCGGGGGCCGCGGCAGGAGTCGCGCAGGGGGGAGTTTTGGTGGGGCCAAGAAC
>NZ_JBHYKH010000207.1:2031-14732 GCF_042741275.1 Streptomyces sp. NPDC058964 | reverse complement strand
GCCCGGGGCCCGGGGGGGCCGGGGCCGCGGCTATGAACCCCCCGGCCCCCGGCCGGCCGGCGCCCCCCCTGCGGGGGGCGGCCCCCACCGCCGGGGCAGCCGCCTGCTCACCCCACAACAGCCGCCCCGCGGCCACACCGGCCGTGGACCCGGCCAGTTGGGCCGCGATGTAGGCCGTGGCATCACGTCCCGACAGGGCCCGCAGCAGCCAGAAGGCCAGTGACACGGCCGGGTTGAGGTGACCGCCGGAACAACGCCCGAAGGGCGAGGCGACGAGCAGGCCGACCGTCAGGCCGCTCACCAAGGCGCCGATCGCGAGCTTCCCGGCCGAGGGAATCATGTGCGCCGGAGGACTGTCAGCGCCATGGAGCACCCGGAAGAGCGAGACCATCACGAACAGCAGGATCGCCGTGGCGGCGAACTCGCTGAGCCATTCACGCCAGTGACGGCGGCGCCCACCGTTCGTGCTCACAGGGTCCCTTCCCGCTCGGCGGCATGCGTACGGGCCGTCCGATCGGGCCGGGCCGCTCATGGGAGTTCCCCTGCCGACCCGATCGGAAGACCCGGTGACCAGGATCGGAGTCTGCGTTGCACACGGCTTGCACGGGCGGCCGCGCCCAGGTCCGCCAGTACCGGGTGCTTCCTCACCAGCAGCGGTGCTCAGGCGTACGGCGCTGGTGAGCACGGTCGTTTGGCCGTGCTCCGGCGGTACGGCGTCGTCCGTCTCTTCCCTCGCGGACCATGGACTCGGCACTTGCAGCACCACGTCCACGCGCCAGCCGCCCGGGCCCCGGCTGACCACGACGGACCGGGCCAGGGAGCGGACGATCGCCAGTCCCCGACCGTGTTCGTCCGGACCGCCGGCCCCGTGGCCGTGGCGTTCCTCCGGTGGTCGGCCGGAGTCGTGCACCGTGACATGCAGGCGGTCGTTCCCGTCGGCCAGCCGGATCGTCATCTCCGAGCAGCCGTGACGGGCCGCGTTGCCGGCCAGTTCGCTCACCACCAGCTCGGCGGCGTCCCGGATCTCCGCACCCATTCCCCACCGCGCGACGATGTTCGCGACGAAGCGGCGGGCGGTGGGGACGCTGGAGAATGCGGCGGGCAGCGCAAGCACGGCCATCCTGCCCCTGGCGGTGCGGGGTGCCGCCGGGCTGTCGGGATGCGCGCGGTACGGGGCGAAGCGGGTGGTGAGAGCAGCCGGTTCCGGACTGCCGGTTCCGCGGGCCGTGGCGGGCGTGAAAGACATCGCGGACACCTTTCGGGAGACCCGGCGGACGGTGGACGGATCCGCTCGGACCTGGTGCAACCGCCGCCGGGGACGGAGCCATGGCTGTCCGGCGGGTCCCGTTACCCACGATTCGGGACATGGAAAGGTCTCAGTCGGCTTCGCGGGACACGGCGCAGCCGCCGCGCCGGACGGGACGCCCGGCCGCACCGGCCGGTACGAGATGTCGGCCGACGACGAGGCCCGACGGCCGGAAGCGAGGAAGGTCTGTCCCGGGCGTCACTGGTACGCGGCCGGCCGACCGGGTGACAGTGCGATGGGCCGGTGACTTTCACCGGCCCGCAGCAAGGAGCCTCGCCATGTCATCGCCCTCTGCCCGCCGGCCGTGCAACCGGGACGTACGGCTGCGCCTGATCGGGCCGCTCGCCCTCGTGGGCCCGTCGGCGTCCGTGCCGTTGCCGCAGGTACCCCGGGGCCGGGCCTCCACGCTGCTGGGGCTGCTTGCCGCCCACCGCAACCGCGTCGTCGGCATGCACACCATCATCGACACGCTCTGGCCCGACGGGGCTCCGCCCAGCGCGGTGCAGACCGTCGCCGCGCTGATCAGCAGGCTGCGCCGACTGGTGGGCCAGTGCCTGGATCGTGTAGGTGCCGGCTACCGGCTCGACACCACCGGCTGGCGGGTCGACCTGGACGAGGCCGCTCACCTGGTGATGACCGCCGAACGCCACCTCGCAGGCGGCGAACCGACGCTCGGCCAGGTGGCGGCGCGGAGCGCGCTGGACCTGCTCAGCGCCGGACAAGCCGCGGAGGGGTTCCCGTCGGCACCCTGGACCGAGCAGCTCGAACACGAGGTGGAACGGCTGTTGCGCCGAGCCCGCCACGCCGTCTGGTCCGCCGCGCCACGCCTCGGAGACCATCGGCAGTCCGCCGAGGCGGCAGCGGCGGCCCTGCGCGCCGACCCGTATGACGAGTCGGCGTGCCGTGCGCTGATCAGAGCCCAGTCCGCGCTGGGTTCGCCGGGCGCCGCGCTGCTGACGTTCGAAGCACTGCGCCATAGGCTCCGTACGGAGCTGGGGGCTGATCCCGACCCGCGCACGACGGCGCTTCACCAGGCCGTTCTGGGCGGCCGCCGCGTGGACTCGCCGGACGGCGACGACTCGATCCCCGCTGCCGGCAAGGGGGCTTGCGGCTCCCTCGTCGGACGGCAGGAGGAACTCGCCCGGCTGCACACCGCGTGGCGCTCCGCAGTCACCGGAAGGCGCACGGTCGTAGTGGTCCGGGGCGCCGCCGGCATGGGTACGACAGCCCTGCTCTCGGCCTTCGCCCGGCAGGTCGAGCAACAAGGCGCCGCAGTGCTCCAGGTGCAATGTGCGCAGGGCGCGAACCTGCTCGGTGTGTCCGCGTTGACCCAAGCGGTGGCTCGTTACTGCGGCACCGCCCGCCCACAGGAGGTCGAAGAGGACACTGCCGGCCTCGAACAGCCGCTGAGGGAACGCATTCCAGAGATTCAGTCGCTGCTGGACCCGGCCCACGCAACGGCGCAGGGCGGTTCCGGGGCGTCCGGGAGCGAGCCGGACGCGGTGACCGCCTTCATCCTTCGTACCGCTGCGCGCCGCCCGCTGCTGCTGACGGTGGACGATGCGCACGTCGCCGCCGGTGCCACCCTGGCGGCACTCCGGCATTTGTACGCCGCTGCCCATGGGCACCGGCTCCTGCTTCTCGTCGCCGCGGGACAGGACGGTGTCCCCGCCGGCCTGCTTCCGATCACCAGCCACGCCGACCACCTGGCGGTGGAGCCGCTGCCGGCTGACGCCGTCGCCGAACTGGCCACCCGCCGTGCCGTCCCCGAGGCCGCCGCGGACCTTCTGCGCCTCACCGCCGGCCGCCCCGCCCTGCTCGTCGAAGCGCTCGTCGCCCTCCGTGCGGGATCGCTCCCGATGAATCCGGAGGAACTCGCCGACGGTCTCCCGGACGGCCTGGCCCGGGTGGCCCGCGACCTCGTGCACCGGCTCGGTGAGCCGGTCGCCGATCTGCTGCGCCAAGCCGCCCTCATCGGGCCACGGTTCCGCTTCGACGAGGTGCTGGAAGTCAGCGGCCTTCCGGGCCGGGAGGCTGCCCGACGCCTGCACGTGGCGTTGCGGGCAGGTGTGCTCCTGTCAACGGGAGAGGCGCTGGTGTTCGCCGGTGCAGCGCTGTATGCGGCCCTGTCCACCGGTGTGCCGACACCACTGCGCGCGGCGCTCAAGCCGCCCCGTCGACCGCATCCCGCAGCGGGCGCCGGCACCGTACGGGGCAGGCGTCCCATCCTGGGCAGGCGTCACCCGCGTCGGATCCAGCGGTGCGGATGCCGCCCGCGGTGAGCAGAACAGACGGATCGCGTTGGCCCGGTGACGGATCAACAGACCCCGGTCCAGCCCTCGCCGTTGCCCGGGTCGGCTTCGCGGTCGTGTTCCGTACGTGCCGCTTCCAGCAGTC
The DNA here is from genome assembly GCF_042741275.1 of Streptomyces sp. NPDC058964. Lineage (NCBI taxonomy): Bacteria > Bacillati > Actinomycetota > Actinomycetes > Kitasatosporales > Streptomycetaceae > Streptomyces > Streptomyces sp. NPDC058964. The sequence goes on along the minus strand of NZ_JBHYKH010000207.1, from coordinate 11,029 downwards.
TGCGCCAGGAGGTCACCGTCGGCCGGCGCCGCAGCAGCGCGCGCCGCTCCCGCTCCGTCATGCCGCCCCAGACCCCGTGCTCGATCCGCTGGTCGAGGGCGTGAGCCAGGCACTCGGTCCGCACCTGGCATCCCGCGCAGACGGCCTTCGCCGCGTGCTGAGCGGCCCCCTCGACGAACAGCGCGTCCGGATCGGCCGTCCGGCAAGCAGCGTGCCCGGCCCATTCCTCTTTCGTCTCCACCCCGATGCCGTCCTCTCCCCCGAACAAGCCCATCTGGCCCCCGCCCACCTGAGGTGGGACGCGTTTTCGAGACCGTACGACAACCCCGCCCCGGACGGGAACACCCGCAACAGGCACCCCATCCCATCGGGTGACAAACCGCCTCTGGGCCGGGGCGGGTGAGGGGTCCCGCGGTCATGTTCCCGCGAGAAGTGCGACGACGGCCGGTGCGGTGATGTACGCCGGCTGCTTCGAGAAGGACCGGGCGACCCTCGGACCGGCCGCCATCGGGCACACTCACGACCGGGAGCACGTCGTGACGCGGATCAACAACAACGAGGTCCGGTACGTGTCGGTGTCCCAGCGCGGCAGCCGCCAGGTGGCCGCCCGCTCCTCCGTGCGGGTACGCCCTGGCACACTCCGAGCCGGCGGGCATCCCTTCCGGCCCCGACGCCTGACGGCCGAACCGCGGCACCCCGCACGGCGCATTCGCCGTGTCGGGGCACGGAGTGACCGATCGTCACCGACGGGCGGAGGTGGTGAACGGTCGCCGGGAGCGCCGGGTGCCCGGGAGGCATCGGGCCGGACGCGACGATCTACCTGCCGGGGCGCTCCTCGCGAGCGTCCGTGGAGGGTACCGGGATCAGCATGCAGCTACTGGTGGCATGGGCCAGCAGGCGGTCCTGTGCGTCGACCAGCGTGGCCTCGGCGAGCGCGGTCCGACGGCCCCGGCTGATCACCGTGCCGATGGCCCGCACCCTGCCTGTGTCCACCGTGACCCGCTTCAGGAACTTCACCGTCAGGTCGAGCGAGGTGTAGCCCACCCCGGGCGGAAGCGTGGAGTGGACCGCGCAGCCCGCGGCTGAGTCGAGCAGCGTGGCGTAGACGCCGCCGTGCACGCTGCCGATCGGGTTGTAGTGCTCCTCACCGGGCAGCAGGGAGAAGACCACCCGGCCCTCCTCCACCTCGTCCAGCGTGAAGTCCAGGGTGGCCGTGATCGGCGGCGCCGGCAGCCGGCCCGACCGCATCTCCCGCAGCAAGTCCAGGCCGGAGGCCGCCCCGAGGGCCGCCGCCGTGACCGCGGGGTCGTCCCACTCGTACGTCCGCGTCCGTCCCATGTCTCCCACGCCTCCCCGGCTGACTGCGTCAATCGAAGCTAGCTGTGCGTGCACCTGACTGTCAATGACGAAGCCAGCCCCCTACCATGGGTGGATGGAGTGGCTTGAGGTCAGCACCGAGAACTGCACCGTCCAGCGCACACTCGACGTGGTCGGCGAGAAGTGGACCATGCTGATCCTGCGCGACGCGGCCAACGGCGTGCGCCGGTTCGACGAGTTCCGGCGGCACATCGGCCTGTCGGAGGCCGTCCTGAGTGATCGGCTCCGCAAGCTGACCGCGGCCGGCATCCTCGTCACCGCGCCCTACCGGGAGCCTGGCAGCCGCTCCCGGAACGAGTACCGGCTGACCCGCAAGGGGTGGGACCTCTGGCCGGTCCTGGTCGCGCTGCGCCAGTGGGGCGAGACGTATGCCCCCGACCCCGAGGGGCCCGTGCTCGACCTGCGCCACGGCGAGTGCGGGGCGCCGGTGCGCGTCGTCGTCGAGTGCGCGGAGGAACACGTGGCCCTGACCCCGAAGGAAGTCTCCGCGCGCCCGGGGCCAGGCGCCCGCCGACTGAACTGACCGCCCCCCGCCCCTGTCCGACTGCGGGCTTGCGACACAGTGATCCGATTTCGTAATATCCGAAATCGTGACATCCGAATCCGTACCATCTGGGCAGTCGGTGCTGCTGACCTTGCAGCGCGCGACACATGCCACCCTGCAACTGATCTCCACCGCCCTCGTCGACCTCGACCTGACCGCCTCCGAGATCAACGCGCTGGCCAACCTCGCCGACGGCCGGGGTCGCACCGTGTCCCAACTGGGCGCCGCTGTCGGCATCCGTCCCACGACGCTGACCAGTGTGCTGGACCGGCTGGAACGCCGCGGTCACATCACCCGGGGTACACGGGCCGGCGACCGCCGCTCGGTGCTGATCGAACTCACCGGGTCCGGGCGTACGGCGGCGTCGTTGATCGAGCAGACGCTGGCAGATCTTGAAAGCCGCGCGCTGGACGGCCTGCCCGCCGGGGCGATGGCCGGCTTCCGTGCCGTCCTGGACGCCCTGATCAAGGAGGGGTCGTGACCACCGAAAGCAACGGCACACACGAGGAATCCTCACCCTTCCAGGAGCTGATGGGAGAGGTGATGGCGACCGCCGAGCGGTTCGGACACCGCCAGCACATCCATCTGACCTGGCTCGCCGTACGGCGTCACGGTACCGACGCGGCGGTCGTCCTGGTCAGCGACGGCATCCGGCGAACCGCCCGTTACGCCGGCGCGCCGCAGAAGTACAACGCCACGGTCAGCCGGGCATGGGTCGAACTGGTGGGCCACCACGCGGGCCGGACGGACACGGCGGACTTCGGCGCCTTCGCCGAGCAGCATCCCGCACTGCTCGACAAGAGGCTGCTCAACCGCTTCTACCGGCCCTCGACGCTGGCGAGCGCCCCGGCCAGGACCGGCTGGGTCGAGCCCGACCTCGAGCCCTTCCCCTGGTAATACGCCAACAACCCCACCAGGCCGGGCGATTCACTATGATCACCGGCCATGGACTGGCTCGAGCGCACCGCGAGGCTGAGGCAGTGGTCCAGGAGCGGGACGCGTGCTCCGCACAAACCGCTGTTGCTCCTGTACGCGCTCGGCCGCTTCCAGGAGGATGCCGACGGCGCGCTGCGATACAGCGCGGTGGAGCAGGACCTGCAACGCCTGCTGACCGAGTACGGGCCGCCCAACAGGACGACACCGGCCTACCCCTTCCATCATCTGGTCAGCGACGGAGTGTGGGAGGTGCGCACCGACCGCGGGCCCGGCAGCCCCGGCAGCGGGGTGCGTGACCTCCGGGTGACCGGTGCCGCCGGACGCCTCGCGCCGGATCTGAGGTCGGCGCTTCGGCGTGAACCGTCCCTGCTCGGCCGTATGGCACGACTGCTGCTCGAACTGCACTTCCCGCCGTCCCTCCACGACGAGTTGCTCGAAGCCGTCGGCCTGGAGCTCGAACCGGGGCGGACCGAGCGACACTCGGCCCCGCGACGCCGCCGGGACCCACGGATGCGAGAGCTCGTCCTGACCGCCTACGAGTACCGGTGCGCCTTCTGCGGTTACGACGGCAGGATCGACACCGTGCCCGTCGGACTGGAGGCCGCGCACGTGCGCTGGTGGGCGTTCGACGGACCCGACGACATCGAGAACGGGCTGTGCCTGTGCTCGCTGCACCACAAACTCTTCGACAAGGGCGTCCTCGGTGTCGGCAGCGGCCACCGGATCCTGGTCTCACATCGCTTCGTCGGCCACAGCCCCGCCGCCCGCGAGCACGTCACCGCGCTCGTGGACCGGCCGCTCATCGGCCCACAGGCGGGCGCACGGCCTGTCGCGGCCACGCACCGGGACTGGCACACCGGTCAGGTCTTCCGCGGCAGCCCACGTCCTGCCACCGCCGCCTGACAACTCCAGGTGGCATAGGCACGAACCCGGCGAAGAGGCTAGGCTCTGCCCGTGCTTGGGAAGCAGGCACACCACGCGGTCCCGCATGCCCGCGTGGACAAGTCTGCTACCCAAGTGAAAGGGACGGCTCCGTTGCGCCAGGAAACCGACGCTCGTGCACTCGCCGGCCATGAACCGACCCGTGACACGGACGAAATCGAGCGGCTTCGCCGCCAGAACACCGAACTGCGCAACCGAATGCTCGCCCACGCGGCCGTCTCGGTCGCCCAGGGAATCCTCATGGAACGCTACCGACTGCGCACCGAGCATGAGGGGTTCGAGCTGCTGCGCCGCAGTTCCCAGCGACACAACATCAAGCTGCACACCCTCGCCAACGCGGTCGTCAGTGTTCCCGGCCCAGGGCACCGGGCCGCCGTCTGGTTCCCCGGCCGCGTCCGTACCAGCCCTCCCCCGCTGCCGGGGCTCCAACTGCCCAAGCACACCTATCTCCCCGCCTCGCAGGGAACCGTCCTGAACAGCGCCCTCCGCCGCGTCCTGGACGTGACCGAGACAACGATGGGCAACATCCAGCTCGCCGAGGCCAATCTGCTGCGACTGGCCAAACACACCGGCCTGAGCCGGGAGTTCACCGACTACTTCACCTTCGTCGAGAACTCCGGCACCTCCTGCGCCCAGGCCGCCCGGGAACGGCAGCAGATCACCGTCCACGACGTGGCCACCGCCCCCGTCTTCGACGAGGAGTCGCGGCGCGTGATCCTCCACGCCGGCAGCCGCGCCTGCCACAGCCTCCCCCTGCTCGACGAGCGCAACACTCCGCTGGGGGTCATCTCCTCCCATCACTCCCAGCCGCTGGCCGGCTTCAGCCGAGCCCGGCTCGACGCCCTGCAGACTCTTGGCGCCACGGTCGGCCGCTGGCTCTCCTGGCACCGCCGCACGGTCGTCCTCGATGCCCTGGAGCACCTCCACGCCACCGCCCACCACGCGTGAACGGACCCACCACGGACGGCGGCGAGGACACCGTCCGCCGCTACCAGGCGTCCCGCGCCCGAGCCGACGTCCACTCCCGCGCCAAGGCCCACGACGACCGCGGCGGACCGACGGAGGAAGGGCTGCTGTTCGGCAGGGCGCCGCGGAATGTACCGCGCCCGCAGACTCCGGACGGCCTCGGCCAGGGGCGAACGCGCGAACCGGACCGCGGCCGGGTCTTCCACGTCGAGCCACGGGAGCAACATCCGGTCCGGCCCGCATCCCTCATCATTTGAACGCGTTCAATTCCGTGGGCTACGCTTGTGCCCACCGAAGTTGAGGGGGCTCGATGAAGGTAGTGCTGCCCGGAGGGACCGGACAGGTCGGCACGGTCCTGGACCGGGCGCTGACGGCGGCCGGCCACGAGGTGACGGTGCTGACCAGAAACCCGCGGCGGGAACGTGAAATCGCTTGGGACGGCGGCACACTCGGGCCCTGGGCCGAGGCGGTGGACGGCTGTGACGCGGTGATCAACCTGGCCGGGCGCAGCGTCTCCTGCCGCTACACCGCCGAGAACCTGCAGGCCATGATGGACTCCCGCGTCGACTCGGCGCGGGTCGTCGGCGAGGCGATCGCCGCGGCCGCTCGGCCACCGCGAGTCTGGCTCCAGATGAGCACCGCGACGATCTACGCCCATCGCTACGACGCGGCGCACGACGAGGCGACAGGAGTGATCGGCGGCTCGGAGACCGGGGTGCCGGACTACTGGGCGTACAGCGTCGAGATCGCGAAGAACTGGGAGCGGGCGCAGGCCGAGGCACAGACGCCGACGACGCGGAAGGTGGCGCTGCGCTCGGCCATGGTGATGAGCCCGGACCGGGGCGGGGTCTTCGACGTACTGCTGCGCCTGGCGCGGCTGGGGTTGGGCGGGCCGGTCGCCGGCGGCGCGCAGTACGTCTCCTGGATCCATGACGAGGACTTCGTGCGGGCGGTGGAATTCCTCATCGAACGGGACGATCTCCAAGGGCCGGTGAACCTCGCCTCACCGGGGCCCCTCCCGCACCGGGAGTTCATGCGGGCGCTCCGCGCGGCCTGGGGCGTCCCGGTGGGCCTGCCGGCGACCCGGTGGATGGCGGAGCTGGGGGCGTTCGCCATCCGCTCGGACACGGAACTGCTGCTCAAGAGCCGCCGGGTGGTGCCGGGCCGACTGAGCGCGGCTGGGTTCGACTTCGCGTACACCGCATGGGACAGCGCTGCCGCAGAACTCGTTCGGCGGGCCAGGGCGTTGCGTCTCTGCCGTCGCGCGACCCGTCGGGACGTCGGAGCGGTCGCGTCCACCTCGGTGCACGGTACGCGGGGATCCGACGGGGGGTCGTAGGGCTCGCGTCTGCCGCGGAAGCGCACGGCGGACATCGAGGCCGGTCGTCCTCACCGTGCCGCCGGACCGCAACGTGCGGCGCTGGAACGCCTGGACCCCGGCCGCCGCAAGGTGGCGGCAGCGGAACCGGTGGCGCGCGTCCTGGTGGTGGAGGACCGCCGGACCCCTGTGGGACGCTCCCTCTTCCAGCCCGGTCCGTGGGCACACGCCAAGAAGCCGTCGCCGCCGCTGGAGTCCCGGAAAGCGCCTCCGATCGGAGCGCAACCGAGCGCCGACGGGAGCGAGGTGCGGGACTTCGATCTGCTCCCCGGCACGCTCCCCGAGCTGTTCGCCGAGGCCTGGCGGCAGGTCCGCAGGGGGAGGGTCCGGGCTGGGCCGACGGCGGTCCGTCCGAGGCGGACGGATCCGTTCCTCGCCACGGCCGTATGAACTCGAACCAGGGATCCACGGCCCGGATCCGGTCACTCCGCGATCTCGGGCTGGATCTCGACGGTGAGGGCCGCGTCCTCGGGGCCGTCGCCCTCCTCGTTCTCCCAGACGATCACGCGCACGTGCTGCTCGCCCATGCCGTGGATCTTCCACTCGGTCACCAGATCCGTGAGGACAAGGGCGGCGACGTACTCGGCGTCCTCCTCCGGGTCGTCGGTGGTGACGGTCCCCCGCCACCGCTCGGGTTGGCTGCCGTAGGGCCGCCAACCCTGCGAGCCGTGCGGCTCGTCGACCCGGTACACCCAGTCCGTCTCGGTGCTCATGGAACCGATCCTGTCACCGCACGGAGCAACATGCGCATCAGCGGATCGGCTCCCCTGCCGGTGCGAGCAGGCCGGCCCGACGGAGCCGCCCGCCGGGTTCCCCCGTGACGGGCGGCTCGCGCCTGTGTGTTCAGAGATCGGAGTCGGCGGCGGCGACGTTGGCATCCTTGGCCGCTGGACGACACCGGTCGGGACCGGCGGCGGGATTTGAACCCGCGTCACCCTCTTGAGAGGAGAAGTAGCCGCAACCTGCGCACCTGAACGGGGCCAAAGGTAACCGTCCTTCCTCGATCGGGCACATCGATTTGCTTCTGGGTCCGTGCACGTGGGCTTCCCGTCGGCGGGGGTCCGAGGAGCCTCTATGCATGCGGCTGACCTGTGCTTATGATCAGCGCACACATTTGGTTCACAATTCATTCACCTTCGGACGGGAGTCTCCGTGCACAGCGCGCCGCTCATGACCTTCAAGAGCCACATCGAGGGCAAGAACGCCGACGTGGCCATCTACCACGATCGGATCGAGTGGGTGCGAGGCCGTGGAGTGAGCGGCAAGAAGCTCACCGCGGGCCTCCTGACGGGGGGCATGTCCCTTCTGGCCACCGGCGTTCGGGACGGCAGGGCGGGCAGCGAGATGATCCCCGTGAAGAACGTCTCGAGTGTGGTGACCAAGCGGGACGGCCTGATGTTCACCAAGGTCGTGGTCGTCGCCTCGGGCAACACGATCGACTTCCGCGTACCGCACGATGCCGCTCCCGGCATCAAGTCCCTGCTCACCGACCTGATCCTGGGCAGAATTCCCACCCCCGGCCAGACCCCTGCCGTAGCCCCTCACGCGGCCCCGCCGGCGGCCCCGCCCGCGGCGCCGGCGCCCGCCCCGGTCGAACAGCTCCAGCAGCTCGCGCAGCTGCGGGACGCCGGCATCCTCTCGGAGGACGAGTTCGCCGCCAAGAAGACCGAGATCCTGGCTCGCATGTGACGTAGGGCGAGGCCACACCATGGCCGACGTGAGGGGCGGGCCACTCGCACGCCCTTCAGTGACACGACCGTGGCCGGAAACCCTCGCCCTCCCCGCCCCACGCGCTCTTCTCCTCCACGGACAAGACGCGCGTGGGCAACGGGGACGGTTGCACACCCCTGTACATCCCACAGCCGAAGTGCTGTCATGCACGCGACATGGCCCGCATCGACGCGTACACGAGCACGCGGAGCGGGCGGCACCCCCGCGCGATGCGTTCCCAAACCCCAAGGAGGACGGCCATGAGTCCGAGATCAGCGCGCTTACGCAACCCGATGGCGGTGACTGCCGGTCTGGCGCTCGCCTGTCTCATCGCGAGCCCCGCGTCGGCGGCCGAGACCAACCTCGACATGCACTGTCAGGCCACACCGCCGATCGGCTCCGCACAGACCTTCGACCTCTCGGCCGGCGTCGACGCGACCGCGCCGGACACGGTCGCATCCGGCAGCTCCTTCTCCGTCACCCTCGCGACCCAGTCGATGACCGTGCCCGGATCGGTGAGCGGTTACACCGTCAAGTCGATCAAGAACATCACCCTCAAGGCCCCTGTGCCCGCCAATGCGACGCTGACCGGGACCCATCTCTCCGGCGGATCCGGGACCGGCTCGGGGACCCCGAGTGTCTCCGTGACCGGCGGACAGATCGTCATGTCGGTGCCCGGACCGATCGGTGGCGGGCAGACGTTCACCCTTCCGGCGCTGACCCTGGACCTGACGGCCGGGGCGTCCGGCGGTACCGTCGACACCCAGCTCGCGGGCTCCGGTTTCGGCAGCCCCGGCCTCACCTTCACCGCCAGCGTCCCGATCCTCTTCGTCACCGTCAGCGTGCCGACGTCCTGCTACCCCTCCCCGAACCCCGTGCTGACCTCGACGACCATCAGCTGATCCGGCGGTTCCACGGAACACCGAGGCAGCACCCGAAGACCGGGCAGACCCTCCGCGACGGGGCCGCGGCACGTGCCCCACGACAGCCGACGACGGCAGAGCGCAGCCCTGCCGTCGTCCGGCCCAGGGGGCGGGGGCGACGACGGGCCACCACCCCCCCCGGGCCCCGCACCCGCCGCGGGCCCAATCCGCCCCGCCACGCCAACACCACACCGCGGCGGGGTGTGCGGGGGGGGTCCCGCG
>NZ_JBHYKH010000207.1:0-2021 GCF_042741275.1 Streptomyces sp. NPDC058964 | reverse complement strand
GCGCGGGGCGCCGCGCCCGCCCCCCCCGCCCCCCCCCCTCGCGCCCCCGCCCCCCCCCGCCCCCCCCCGGCCCATCGGCCGGCATCAACTCGGCGCAACCACTGCACCGGGCCGCAGCAGCAGCCAGAGGCAGAACCCGAACGTCCCGGACAACTCCAAGCCGCTGCTGGTTGACGTGGCGGTGCCGCTCGGTTCGTACCACGTCTTCAAGGACGGCCTCGTGAACGTCGTCTCGCTGTCGCTGAGTTCCGCATCGGCGATCCGGGGCTGATGCCGGCCGAAGAAGAGGCCTGGGCAGGCACGGCCGATGTCCGGCGTCCCGGCCCGGTCCGTGAACCTCCGGGCCAAGGAGCGGCTGTTCTCCATGACGGTGCCGACCCACACCATGGTGTCCACGGGGACGGTGTACGCGCCCACGACCCGGACCAGGCACTCGGCCGAGGCCGCGAGGCCCGACGTCGCCACGGCGGCCACACCGCGGCGGGGCCCGCGGGCCCCGGCAGCATTCTGGCCCGCCGCTACGGGGGAGAGCGGCGGGCCAGATATATCCAAGGTGCCACAGCCCGGAGCCGTCCGCACTACCTTCCTGACACGTAGTCCGAAAGCGACCGGCACACGGACGTCTCCGAGCCGTTCAGCGGAACGTGGGCGGGAAGGCGATCACACCTGGCGTTGTCCGGCGCGCCGTGGATTCGGGCAGCGTGTCACCTCGGGCCGGTGGAACGCAGACGGTTGAACCTGGCCGCCCGGCGATCAACAGCGCGCTACAGGGCCGGCGGACCCTGCTCGATGCGGCGCAGTACAGGCGTGAGACGGTCCAGCGCGTCGCTCGTCTGGATCTGCCTCTCGTCCCACCAAGTCGCCCCCGCCTCGGCCAACGGGCCGATCAGGTCACGGGTCTTGACGGCGTCGCCGCCCGGCGTGGCACCGCCGAGGACGAACTCGAAGGGGCTGCCGGAGCGTTCCTCGCGCTGTTTGCGCACGTACGTGACGAGGTCGCGCACCTGGTCCACCGGTGGCACATGGCCGTGCCTGGCTTCGGTGAACAGCGGGACCACGCCGTCCCAGCGGGCGGCACGGCGCATGGGCGGACGGTTGGGCCAGAATCCGGCGACCCAGACCGGCGGCCGAGGACGTTGCACCGTGGCGGGCAGCAGTGTCACGTCCCGTACCTGGTAGTGCCGTCCGTCGTGGTTCACCGGCTCGCCCGACCAGTAGCGCTGCAGCAGGTCCAGGCCCTCGTCCAACCGCTCGGCCAGCACCTTCGGGTCCGTAGTGTCACCGAAACTCGCGTACTCGTCTTCAATGGGCCCGCCCAGGCCCGCGGCGAAGACGACCCGACCTCCGCTCACGGCGTCCAGGGTCGCGACCTGGCGGGCGAGTTGCTGCGGGCGTCGCCGTGCGACCGGGGTGACCAGTGTGCCCAGTCTGATGCGTGAGGTCGCCAGCGCGGCAGCAGTCAGCAGCATCCACGGGTCCCCGAAGGGTCTGCCCTCGTGCTTGCGATGCAGCACGTGATCCCAGACGAACAGCCCGTCCCACCCTGCCCGTTCCGCCGCCGCAGCCACCTTCGCCACGGTCCTGGGATCGGCGAAGTCACCGAAGTTCGGGATGTTGACCGAGAAACGCATTCCCGCATCCTGCTGTACGGCACCATGACCGGCAACCGATTAGAACCCTCCCCGGTGCGGAGCCAAGGGCATGACGGCATCCACCCCCACCCAGCAGGCCGGGACCACCCCTTCAGGCGACGTGTACGGCCTCGGCGCCGGACTGGCAGAAACCCTTGGGCCAGGCCTGCTTGCTCATCTCGCTCTGCATCACCTGGGGCCGTCCCCGGTGGTACGTCGTGGGAATCACGTTGAGCCTGGGGGAGCGTGCATGGCGTCGCGGGGCAGGCGGGGATTCGACGACAGGGCCTAGCCCCAATGCCGGTGACTTAGATGTCCTGCGTTCGTTGGTTGTGGTGTGGCGAGGGTGGGGCAGGTCAAGTCGCCTGCGGGTGAGCGTTTGTCGGACCG
>NZ_JBHYKH010000206.1:12673-14735 GCF_042741275.1 Streptomyces sp. NPDC058964 | reverse complement strand
AGGTCGAGACCTGCCGCCGCCAGGGCGGCATCGGTCAGGTCCCGCGCCTTCGCCGCCCGCTCCGCGCGCGGGCGCAGCAGGGCGCGCACCGAGTCGCCGAAGCGGCGCTGCAGCAGCGCCCGCTCGCGCAGGTGCTCGGCGACGGTCAGGGCCGGCTCCAGGTCGGTGACACCCGGTACGTGCGCGAGGGCGCTGGTCCGGCGCAGGGCTGACATCTGCCGGGGCAGCCGCAGTCCGCCCACGACCGCCGTGCCGTCGGTCGGCCTCATCCGTCCGGTGAGCGCGAGCAGCAGGCAGGTGCGGCCCGACCCCGACGGCCCCTCCACCGCGATCAGCGAGCCGGGCCCCGCGTCGACGCGGACGCCGCGGAACACCCAGCCGCGTGGTCCCCTCAGCCCGAAGTCGCGGGCCTCCACCGCGAGCCCGTGCGGACCTTCCACGCCGCCTCACCCCTGAGCTGCTTTTTGAACTGACTGGTCAGTGCAAAAACTAACCCGAACCTGCGATCGAGGCAAAAGGGCAGGTCAGAACGGATTGTCAGTGGCATACCTCACGATGGGCACATACGGCACCACCGGACAGGTCGTGCCGTCACCCAGACGACAGGAGGTTCGTCATGGCCAACTCGTCCGCGGCCGCCGCACGCCGGCGCAGCGCCACCGGCCCTGCCCCCTCACTGACCGGCCCGCCGAGCGACGTGCACCCCGTGCTCCGCCGGGCCACGGCCCCGCCCGCCGCCCTCGACCTGCTCGCCCAGGCCCGTGCCGGACTCGACGAGGCCGCCGTCCTCGAAACGCCGAACGAGCGCTATGCGACGGCCCACCTCGCCGCCCTGCGCACCGCCGCCGCCGTCCTCGCCGCGCGGGGCCGCCCGGAGCCCTCGCCCCGACGCCGCGCACGCATCAGGAGCGCATGGGAAGTGCTCCCCGAGATCGCGCCCGAGCTCACCGAGTGGAGCGCGCTGTTCGCCTCCGGCGCCCGGCGCCGCGCCCGGGCCGAGGCGGGCATCCAGGGGGCGGCCAGCCGGCGGGACGCCGACGACCTCGTACGGGACGTGGCGATGTTCGTCCGCCTCGTCGAGCGGATGCTGGTGCTCCAGCCCGTCCTGCCGCAGCCCCGCCAGGACACGACGGAGCCCGGCGGTCCGCGGACCCGCGGCGAACTCCCGGACGCCGGCTGACCGCCCCGCCGGGAAGTGCCACGGCCGGCACGGCGTCCGCCGCGCGAGACGCACGCGGCCGTACACCACGGCGGTGACCAGGTACGGCACCGGAGGCAATAGGGTGGAGAACGCATGCAGCCTTCCCTCCTCCCGCACCCCGGGCGGGCGGGGGAGGCACCCCGTTCGCGCCGCCGGGCAACAGGCGGTGCCGCGCCGAGGAGTCAACTGCCGTGTCGGATCCGATGCGCCCGCCCGTCTCCCACCACCACCCTCAACGGACGTCGCTGCGCTCCGACCCCTCTCGCCCCCGTGCCTCTCTCCGTACCGCCGTGGTCTGGGAGGTCCTCCAGGACGCTCTGGACCGTCGGATCAAGGCCACGGGCCGGGACTCGCTGGACGTGCTCGACACCGGCGGCGGCAGCGGCAACTTCGCCGTGCCCCTGGCCCGGCTCGGCCACCGCGTCACCGTCGTCGACCCCAGCCCGAACGCGCTGTTCGCGCTGGAGCGCCGGGCCGCCGAGGCCGACGTCGCCGAGCGGGTCCAGGGCGTGCAGGGCGATGTCCACGGGCTCTTCGACGTGGTCGAGCGCGGCGGCTACGACGTGGTGCTGTGCCACGGCGTCCTGGAGTACGTGGACGACCCGGCCGAGGGCGTCCGCAACGCGGTGGCGGCCCTGCGCTCCGAGGGCGTCCTCAGCCTGCTCGCGGCCGGCCTCGGCGGCGCCGTGCTGGCCCGCGCCCTCGCGGGTCACTTCAAGGAGGCCAGGCAAGCCCTCGAGGACCCGGCCGGCCGCTGGGGCGCCGGCGACCCGGTGCCGCGGGGGGGGGGGGGGGGGGGCGGCGGGGGGGGGGGTCGGGGGGGGGGGCGGGCGGGGGGGGGGCGGGGGCGGGGGGGGGTGC
>NZ_JBHYKH010000206.1:11675-12663 GCF_042741275.1 Streptomyces sp. NPDC058964 | reverse complement strand
CGGCCGAGCAGCTGACCGCGCTCGTCGAGAGCGCGGGCCTCGGCGTGAGCGCCGTGCACGGTGTCCGGGTCTTCGCCGACCTGGTCCCCGGCGTCCTCGTGGACACCGAGCCCGGGGCCTTCGACGCCCTGCTCGAGCTGGAGGCCGCGGCTGCCGAGCTGCCTGCGTTCCACTCGGTCGCCACCCAGCTGCACGTCCTCGGCGAGACACAGGGCACCACCGGGGTCTGAGCCGCCTCCCGAGCCACGCTGCTGATCAGCGGCGCGGCCGCACATGGAGTACGCCACAGGCCCCCCGATCGAGGGGTTTGCGCCGTATGATCGAGGAAGACCGCCCGGCATGACGGGCCGGCCGCCGGGGAATGGAAGCCTCAGCGACCGGGTCGGCCATGGCGGGATTCCGGTTGGCCAATTGGCGTAGAGGGGCGGGTTTCACGGGGGCGATTCCCTGCCTATCCTGAAGGGACCCCCCGGGTCGCCCCGGCGACTGCACGATGAGGAGGACTCCGTGCCGCTCTCGGAGCACGAGCAGCGCATGCTCGAGCAGATGGAGCGAGCGCTGTACGCCGAAGATCCCAAGTTCGCGACAGCGCTTGAGGGAAATGGGCTGCGCACGTACACCCGGCGACGGGTCTACCAGGCGGTCGCGGGCTTCCTCGTAGGTATCGCGCTCCTCATGGCCGGAATGGTCGCAAAGCAGATTTGGGTCAGCGTGGTGGGCTTCCTCGTCATGCTGGGCTGTGCGGTACTCGCCGTAACGGGGTGGCGCAAGGCTCCCAAGCCGGGCGAACAGCCCGCCGGTGCCCCGCATGCGCGCCGTCAGGGACGGCCGAAGCGCTCCATGATGGACCGCATCGAGCAGCGCTGGCAGCGCCGCCGAGACGAACAGGGCCACTAGCACTTCGCCGGTGATCCCACCGGCTCGGGACTGTGGGGCGGGGCGCCCCCCCCGGGCCCCCCCCCCGCGGGGGGAGGGGGGGGGGGGCGGC
>NZ_JBHYKH010000206.1:6490-11665 GCF_042741275.1 Streptomyces sp. NPDC058964 | reverse complement strand
CCCACCGGGTGGCCGCCCCTCAGTCCTGTTTCGTCGGTCCTGTCCCGCTCCGCCGCCGGGCCGGCCCTCAGCCCTGCTGGCCCGACGGCTTGCGCAGGGTCGGCCGGGCCGCCGCCACCCGCGCCTTGAGCGCCGCCCACCGGGCCGACACCGCCCACATCACCCGCACAGTGGACCGCGGGGCGAGCAGCGCGCGCAGCCGCGTCCGGCGGCTGACAGTGGTGCTCAGACCGCCGATCAGTCGGCGCACGTCCTCCGCGAGGCCCGCCGCCGGGCGCGGCCGGGGCGCGTAGAGGACCTGCTCCACGGCGTCCGCCACCCGGTGCACCGCGGCTCCGGCCGCCGGATCGAGGTGTCCGAGCCGGATGATCCGCGCGGCCGCCTTGCGCGGGGTCTGCGAGTCGTCGGGCAGGATGCCGAAGTCCCACGCGGTGTCGGTCAGTTCCTGCCAGGCCGCCAGCGCGTGGGCCGCCGCACCCTCGTCGGTGCGGGCGTGCCCGCCCAGCCTTGCGGCCCGCAGGCGCAGCCGCCACATCAGCGGTGTCAGCGGGATGGCCAGGGCGGCCAGCACACCGAGCCCCCACAGCGCGAACTGCCACCACTTCGGACCGTTGTCGCCCGGGTGCACCGCTGCCTGCGCGGACGGGCTGGAGCACGCCTCCAGCTTGCGGAGCCGGGCCGCGCAGGTCTCGCTCTGCGAGGCCTCCGCCGAGGGCGCCGTGCTCGCCGCATGGGACGGGCGCACCTGATCCGGCAGGGAGGTGCCGGGCGTCTCCGACTGGGTGTACGACGGCGCGGAGCCGCGGGTCGGGGTCGGCTCGAAGCGGGTCCAGCCCACGCCCTCGAAGTACAGCTCCGGCCAGGCGTGCGCGTCCTTCAGACCGACCGACACCGAGCCGTCGGCCTGCGGGGTACCGGGCGCGAAGCCCACCGCGACCCTGGCCGGGATGCCGAGCGTGCGGGCCATGGCGGCCATGGCGAAGGAGAAGTGGACGCAGAAGCCCTGCTTCTTCTCCAGGAACCGCGCTATCGCGTTCCGGCCCCGGCCGATCTCCACCTGGGTGTCGTACTGGAAGCCGCCCGTCACGGCGAAGTAGTCCTGGAGCTTGACCGCCTGGTCGTAGTGGCTGGTCGCGCCCCGGGTCACCTGCCGGGCGGTCCTGGCGACGACCGACGGCAGCGAGGACGGCACCTTGGTGTAGTCGCGCCTGATCGCCGCCGACGCCCCCGGCGCCGCGGCCAGCTGCTCCGCGGTCGGCCGCACGTCCAGGCTGTCCACCTGGTACGTCGCGCCGCGCGTGTTCTGGCCGTGGTCTCCGACGAGGGTCATGCCCACCGGCTCGTAGCGCCAGTTGCCGCCGACCCGCACGCTGCTGGGCGGGTAGGGCATCGGCAGCCAGTCCTGGGCGTACCAGTCCGCCGCCGAGACCGTGCTCTTGACCGTGGTGCGCTTGATCGCGGGGCTCAGGCCGGCCGGCGTCGGGAACCGGTCCGGTACGCCGACGATGTGCCGCTGGGACGGCTTCCAGGTGACGCCGTCGAAGTCGTCCAGGGAGACGATCCGCAGATACAGGTCGGAGATGTCGTCGGAGCTGGTCTTCACGGACATGACCTGGCGGTCCTGGTCCACGTTCAGACTGTCGCGCAGCGACACGAGGGGGTTGACCGCGGAGATCGTGCCGCCGTTCCCGTTGCCCGCGCCCACGCCGGTTCCGGCGCCGTCCAGGAGGCCGCCCTGCATCGCGGGCAGGGCGAGCGGCACGAACAGGGCGACGCCGAGCGCGACCGCTCCGATCCGCCGCCCGGTGCGGACCGGTGCCACGGCACCGCCCTCGGGATCGCCCGGAGCCCGTGGCGCACCGCCGAAGACCCGGCCCCACTGGGAGAGCCGGTCCCTGCCCTCGGCCAGGAGCAGCATCAGATAGCCGGCCGCCGCGACCAGGAACCACAGCCAGTCGGCACCGCCGTCGGACAGCCCCGCGGCCACCGAGTACAGCGCGAGCAGCGGAAGTCCGGCCGGGGCCGCGCTGCGGAAGGTCACCGCGAGGGTGTCCACGAGCAGTCCGATGACCAGGACGCCGCCGACGAGCATCAGCCGGATGCCGTCGGACAGCGGTGCCGGGATCGAGTACCGGCTGACGTCGTCCGAGCCCTGCTGGAGCAGATCGGCGAAGTACCGGAAGGCGTCCGGACCGGGGACCAGACCGGCGAGGGCCTGCTCCCGGGCGAAGACCACGGTCAGCATCATCAGCGTGACGAGCGCCTGCGCCGCCACCGTCAGCGGTCGGGCCAGCGGCACCCGCCGGGTCGCCGCGCCCACTCCCGTCTGCACCGCCACCAGGAAGCACGCCTGCAGCAGCCACGTGGGCCGGTCGACCAGGGGCAGCAGCGCACACGACGTCATCAGTGTCGCGGCCGCCGCGCACAACGCGAGCCGAGCCCGCCCGCTCACGACAGCGCCTCCCCGCCGCTCAGCGCGGCGATGCCCGTGCGTTCGCGGTCCGCCCGGCGCCACAGTTGGCTCAGTGGGGCGCCGCGGGGAACGCTCACGGCGGTCCAGCCCGCCTCACGCAGCATGCGCAGTTGCTCCCCGTGCTTGTCGGTGGGTCCGGGTACGTCGCTCGGCTCGCGGATCCAGGCCTCGCCGTCCAGGAGGAAGGCGATCGCGCCGCCGCTGCGCTGACGCATCTTGGCGACCACCGCGGCCTGTTCGTCGTCGAGGTCGCCCAGGAAGGCGACCAGAAGTCCCTCGTTGCCGCCGCGCAGCACGTCGTAGGCCCGGGACAGGCCCGTGCCGTCCGAGTGGTCGATCACGGCGAGGGTGTCCATCATCAGCCCGGCCGCGTCCGCGGCCTCCTGGCTGGCGCCGGCGAACCCATCGCCGCCCTCGCCCGGCACCGCGCTGCCGGAGTCGGTCAACAGGCGCACCGAGAAGCCGCGTTCGAGCATGTGCACCAGAACCGACGCGGTGCCCGACACCGCCCACTCGAAGGCCGAGTCGGGCCCCGCGCCCTCGAAGGCGATGCCGCGCGTGTCGAGGAGAACGGTGCAGCGGGAGCGCTGCGGCTGTTCTTCGCGGCGCACCATCAGCTCGCCGTAGCGGGCGGTGGAGCGCCAGTGGACGCGGCGCAGGTCGTCGCCGTAGCGGTACCCGCGCGGGATCACGTCGTCCTCGCCCGCCAGGGCCAGCGAGCGCTGCCGTCCGTCGCCGTAGCCCTTCGCCTCACCGCTGAACCGGACCGGCGGCAGCGGCTCCACGCGCGGGATCACGGTCAGGGTGTCGAACGTCGAGAAGGAGCGGGTCAGTTCGCACATCCCGAACGGGTCGGTCAGACGCAGCTGGAGCGGGCCGAGGGGGTAGCGTCCGCGCAGGTCCGAGCGGACCCGGTAGGACACCTCGCGGCGGCCGCCCGGCTCCACCCGGTCCAGGACGAAGCGGGGCCGCGGGCCGAGCACGTACGGCACCCGGTCCTGGAGCATCAGCAGGCCCGTGGGCAGCCGCGAGACGTTGTCCATCCGCAGATGGACGCGGGCCTCGCTGCCGGCGGGCACCCGCGAGGGGGAGAGCCGACGGCTGCCGGCCACCCGGTAACGGGTGCGGTAGAGGACGGCCGCGCAGATCAGGGGCAGCGCGGCCAGCAGGAGCCCGACCCGCAGCAGGTCGCTCTGGCCCAGGACGTACGCGCAGATCGCGGCCGCGATCCCGGCCGCCAGGAAGGAGCGTCCGCGAGTGGTCAGCCCCGCGAGGGCCGTACGGACGCCGCCCTTCTCCTCCCGGTCGGTCTCCGCCTGACCGGCCCCCCCGGTGTTCATCACAGACTCCGCGGGGGCTGCTGGGGATAGGTGGGCACGGTACGGCCGAGTCCGCCGAAGCCGCTCTGCTGCTGCGGCGCGGCCGAGGGCACCGGGGTGCGCTGCAGGATCTCCTGGACGACCTGCTCCGACGTGCGCCGGTTGAGCTGGGCCTGGGCCGTGGGCAGCAGGCGGTGCGCCAGGACGGCCACGGCGAGGGCCTGTACGTCGTCCGGCAGCGCGTACTCCCGGCCGCTGAGGGCGGCCGAGGCCTTCGCCGCGCGCAGCAGGTGCAGCGTCGCGCGCGGGGAGGCGCCGAGTCTCAGGTCGGGGTGGGTGCGCGTGGCGGCCACCAGGTCCACCGCGTACCGCCGGACGGAGTCGGCGACGTGGACGCCGCGCACCGCCTCGATGAGCTTCACGATGTCGTGCGCGTGCGCCACCGGCTGGAGGTCCTCCAGCGGGCTCACCCCGCCGTGGATGTCGAGCATCTGCAACTCGGCCTCCACGCTGGGGTAGCCCACGGAGACACGGGCCATGAAGCGGTCGCGCTGGGCCTCGGGCAGCGGGTACGTGCCCTCCATCTCGACCGGGTTCTGCGTGGCCACCACCATGAACGGGCTGGGCAGTTCGTAGGTCTGCCCGTCGATGGTGACCTGCCGCTCCTCCATCGACTCCAGCAGCGCGGACTGCGTCTTGGGCGAGGCTCGGTTGATCTCGTCGCCGATCACGATCTGCGCGAAGATGGCGCCGGGCTTGAACTCGAAGTCCCGGCGCTGCTGGTCCCAGATGGACACGCCGGTGATGTCCGACGGCAGCAGGTCGGGCGTGAACTGGATGCGCCGCACCGAGCAGTCGATGGACCGTGCCAGTGCTTTGGCGAGCATTGTCTTGCCCACGCCGGGGACGTCCTCGATCAGAAGATGTCCCTCGGCGAGCAGTACGGTCAGCGAAAGCCGTACGACCTCGGGCTTGCCCTCGATCACTCCCTCCACCGAACTGCGGACCCGCTCCACAGTGGCGGTCAGATCAGTGAGGCTCGCTCGATCGTCATAGGTCGTCACCCGGCCCTCCTCGGCCCGTTCTTACCGGGCCGACGCTCTGCGATGCGGACCGGCCCACCCCGAAACACGGACACCACGCGTGAATAGTTCCGCGTGACGCCACACCCCGCATTCTTGCTGCCGTTACCGATTCGTGTCACTCGCCTGTGGACAACTGCCCGCACTATGTCGGTCTTACGGCATTTTCGAGCGGCCGTTAGCTGGCGGTGGCCCGGTTGATTCGGGGTGGGGGGGGCGGGTGGGGGGGGGGTGTGGCCGGTAAGACACGCCCCCACCCGGGTCGGGGGCCAACCACCGCGCCCGCGACCGGGAGATCATC
>NZ_JBHYKH010000206.1:0-6480 GCF_042741275.1 Streptomyces sp. NPDC058964 | reverse complement strand
CCCACCGTGGGCGGTTTTCGGCCTTTTCCCCCCGGCCTGGCGCGGCCGCTCGCCGGGATCTTCCGGAGTGGGCGGGCCGGTCAGGCCGGGTCGATCTCGCGCAGCAGACCCGTCCTGACGTCGAACACGAAACCGCGCACGTCGTCGGTGTGCAGGAGGAACGGCGAGGTGCGCACCCGCTGCATGGACTGCCGTACGTCCTGGTCGACGTCCCGGAAGGACTCCACGGCCCATGCCGGGCGCTGGCCGACCTCCATCTCCAGGTCGGTGCGGAAGTCCTCGGTGAGGGCCTCGAGGCCGCAGCCGGTGTGGTGGATGAGGACGATGCTGCGCGTGCCCAGCTTGCGCTGGCTGATGGTGAGCGAGCGGATCACGTCGTCGGTGACGACACCGCCCGCGTTGCGGATGGTGTGGCAGTCACCGAGTTCCAGGCCCAGCGCGGCGTGCAGGTCGAGGCGGGCGTCCATGCACGCCACGACGGCGACCTGCAGAACGGGCCGGGCGTCCATGCCGGGGTCGGTGAAGGCCTCGGAGTACCGCCGGTTGGCCTCCACCAGGCGCTCCGTCACGGTGCCGCCGCTGGTTATGGCGCCTTCGGATCCAGTGGGAACTGCTGCGGAAGTCGTCATACCCATGACGGTACTGGTCACCTGCGGCCCGAGCCTGTTGTGAGTGTGGACAAAGAACGTCATCGTGGCTTGTTGTGAGCTAACCCACACGGAGGGCAAACGGGTGCCGGACGGGTGATTTCCGTCGAAGCGCGACCCCTGTCGAGGCGTGCTGCGCGACGCGCAGGCCGGTTGATTGACCGCGCGACAGGGTGGACTAAAGTGACGCGAAGCGGGAGGCGAGACTCTCCCCGCTGGACTGAATTCCCCGGAGGCACCGGCACCCACCCGGACCGTCTCCCCACGTGCGCGGCGCGTACGTACGGCTCGGCCTCCTCCCGCTCCCGGTCGGCTGACGCTTCCGGCGCCGGCAGGCCTCCCCTTCACGAGCGGGCGGGGACCCGGCGGTGCGTACGGGCCGCGCCGGACCTGAGAGGCCCCCTTGAGCCAGAGTCGACACGTCCCGGTGATGCTCCAGCGGTGCCTGGATCTGCTGGCGCCCGCCCTGGAGCGGCCGGGAGCGGTGGTCGTCGACTGCACCCTGGGCCTCGGCGGCCACAGCGAGGCGCTGCTGACCCGCTTCCCCGAGGCCCGGCTCGTCGCCCTCGACCGGGACAAGGAGGCCCTGCGGCTGTCCGGGGAGCGGCTCGCGCCCTTCGGCGAGCGCGCCACCCTCGTGCACGCCGTGTACGACGAGCTCCCGGACGTACTGGGCAGACTCGGCATCCCGCGGGTGCAGGGCGTCCTGTTCGACCTCGGGGTCTCCTCCATGCAGCTGGACGAGGCCGACCGGGGCTTCGCCTACGCCCAGGACGCCCCCCTCGACATGCGGATGGACCAGACGGCCGGTATCAGCGCCGCCGAGGTCCTCAACACCTACCCGGCGGGCGAACTGGTCCGGATCCTGCGGGCGTACGGCGAGGAGAAGCAGGCCAAGCGCATCGTGGGCGCGATCGTGCGCGAGCGCGAGAAGGAGCCGTTCAGCAACAGCGCGCGGCTCGTGGAGCTGATCAGGGACGCCCTGCCGCAGGCCGCCAAGCGCACCGGGGGCAACCCCGCCAAGCGCACCTTCCAGGCGCTGCGGATCGAGGTCAACGGCGAGCTGTCCGTCCTGGAGCGGGCGATCCCGGCCGCGGTGAAGGCGCTCGACGTGGGCGGACGGATCGCCGTCCTGTCGTACCACTCGCTGGAGGACCGTCTGGTCAAGCAGGTGTTCGCGGCCGGCGCCGCCTCCACCGCCCCGCCCGGGCTGCCGGTCGTGCCCGAGCGCTACCAGCCCCGGCTCAAGCTGCTCACGCGCGGTGCCGAACTTCCCACCGAGGAAGAGATCGCCGAGAACCGCCGGGCGGCTCCGGCGAGGCTGCGCGGGGCCCAGCGCATCAGGGAGGACGCCGAGTGAGTGAGTTGGGTACCCGAACTCACCGGAGGACATGTGAGTAGGAAACCCGAACTGAAGGGAAGGGCCGCGCGACTCGCGCGGCTCTTCCCGGCCGGGCGCAAACAGGCGGCCCGCACCCCGTTCGTCTTCCTCGTCGTCCTGCTCCTCGGCGGCGGCCTCATCGGTCTGCTGGTACTGAACTCGGCCCTCAGCGAAGGCTCCTTCAAACTGGACGACCTCCAGAAACAGACCAAGAACCTCAGCGACGAGGAGCAGGCCCTCCAGCGGGACATCGACGCCTACTCCGCCCCCGACGCCCTCCAGCGCCGCGCCCGCGAACTCGGCATGGTGCCCGGCGGCGACCCGGCCTTCCTCGGCCCCGACGGCACCGTCAAGGGCGCCCCCAGCCCCGCCGCCCTGAGGCGGACCACCGCGAGGACGACCGCACCCCTGCCGCCCGAGATGATCCTGCCCGCCGCCCCCGCGTCCCCGGCCCGGCGGTCGGCACCGAGCGCCCGGCCCTCCGCCTCCCCGGCGTCACCGACGCCCTCCTCCACCCCCCGGCCCGCCACGACCACGACCCCCGGCAGGTGACGGAAGTGTCCGACAGGGAACCGCCGCGCCGCCGCGTACCCGGCCCCGCCAAGCCGCCCCGGCCCGGGAACGGCGGCCGGCGGCAGCCCGGCCCCGGGGCCCGCCCGGTCCGGCGCCCGCAGCAGGTCCGCCCGGGGGCTCCGCGTGCGCTGCGGCTCGGCAGCCCCCGTCCCCGGCTGCGCATGGTCAGCCTCGGGCTGACCCTGGTCCTGCTCGCCTTCGTCGTGCGGCTGCTGCAGGTGCAGGCCGTCGACGCGAGCGCGTACGCCGCCAAGGCCGAGCAGAACCGGTATGTCGTCCACACCCTCGCCGCCGAGCGCGGCGGGATCACCGACCGCAACGGCGTGGCACTGGCGATCAGCGAGGACGCGTACGACATCACGGCCGACCCGACGATGTTCACCCGCAAGCAGCTCGGCATCGACGACGGTCCCGAGCAGGCGGCCGCGCTCCTCGCGCCGATCGTCGGGCAGGACCAGGACACCCTGGTCAGGAAGTTGCGGCCGGCCAACAAGGACCTGCGCTACGTCAGGCTCGCCGGCCGGCAGACACCGCAGGTCTGGAACCAGATCAAGGACCTGCGGACCGCGCTCACCAAGAAGGCGGCCACCGACAGGTCCACCGTGAACGTCCTGGCCGGTGTCTTCTCCGACCCCAGCAGCAAGCGCGTGTACCCGAACGGCGACCTCGCCGCCGGCCTGCTCGGCTGGGTCAACGCCGAGGGCAAGGGCGGCGGCGGCATCGAGCAGCAACTGAACAAGGCGCTGACCGGCAAGGACGGAAAGATCCGCTACGCCCAGTCCGGCGGCCGCGAGGTGCCCACCGTGGGCTCCACCGAGACCCCCGCCGTGCCCGGCGCCGACGTCGAGCTCACCATCGACCGCGACATCCAGTGGGCCGCGCAGAACGCGATCAACCAGCAGGTGAAGAAGTCCAGGGCGGACCGCGGCTACGTGATCGTCCAGGACACCCGCACCGGCGAGATCCTGGCCATGGCCGACTCGCCCGGCTTCGACCCCAACGACCTGTCGAAGGCGGACTCCGCCGCGATGGGCAACGCCGCCCTCCAGGACGCCTACGAGCCCGGATCCACCGCCAAGGTCATGTCGATGGCGGCCGTACTGGAGGAGAACGCCGCCACCCCCCTCACCCATGTCGTCGTGCCCAACCGGCTGCACCGCGGCGACCGCCTCTTCCAGGACGACGTCGACCACTCGACCTGGCACCTCACGCTCAACGGCGTGCTCGCCAAGTCCAGCAACATCGGCACCATTCTGGCCGCCGGCCAGCTCGGCAGGACCCAGCCGGAGGCCAACAAGGTCCTCTACTCGTATCTGCGCAAGTTCGGCATCGGCAGCTACACCGGGCTCGGCTTCCCCGGCGAGACCAAGGGCATCCTCGCGCCCGCGGACAAGTGGTCGACGTCGCAGCAGTACACGATTCCTTTCGGCCAGGGCATGTCCCTCAACGCCATGCAGGCGGCCTCCGTCTACTCGACGATCGCCAACGGCGGCGTGCGGATCGAGCCGACCCTGGTGCGCGGCACCAAGGGGGCGGACGGGCGCTTCACCCCCGCGGCGAAGCCCGGGAAGACGCGGGTCGTCGGCGAGAAGACGGCGAAGGCTCTCGCCCAGATGCTGGAGTCCGTGGTGGACGACCGGGAGGGCACCGGCATCAGGGCGCGCATCCCCGGCTACCGGGTCGCGGGCAAGACGGGTACGGCCAACCGCGTGGATCCGGCCACCGGCAAGTACCGCGGATACACCTCTTCGTTCGCCGGATTCGCACCCGCGGACAATCCGCGGATCACCGTGTACTGCGCCATCCAGAACGCCACCAGCGGCAGCTACTTCGGCGGCCAGATCTGCGGTCCCATCTACAAGCAGGTGATGGAGTTCGCCCTGAAGACCCTCCAGATCCCGCCGACCGGGGCCCCGCCCGCGAACCTGCCTGTCTCCTACAAGCCCTGACCTGCACCGGCACCTCGCACAGACCACCAGGAACGAGCTCGTGAGAACGATCACCCCAGATCCCGGGAACCACGACCCCTCCGGCCCCTCGCTTCGCTCCGGAGCGGGTGCGCCCGGTACGCTCACCGCCGTGCCACACGCTGATCAGTCCCAAACCACCCAGAAGGGCGCTTCCGTGACCTATCCGGGACCGCCACGACCGGTTCAGGTCTCCGCCACACCTCTCGCGGAGCTCGCCGATCAGCTGGGTGCCGCCGCACCGGAGCGCACCGCCGACGTCACGGGGATCACCCACGACTCGCGCGCCGTCCGCCCCGGCGACGTGTACGCCGCCCTTCCGGGCGCCCGCCTGCACGGCGCCGACTTCGTCACCCAGGCCGTCGGCCTGGGCGCGGTCGCCGTGCTGACCGACCGGACGGGCGCCGAGCGCGCCGCAGCGAGCGGTCTGCCGGTCCTGGTCGTCGACGACCCGCGCGGCCGGATGGGAGAGCTGGCGGCCACGATCTACGGCCGCCCCGGCAACGATCTGCTCCAGATCGGCATCACCGGCACCTCCGGCAAGACCACCACCGCCTACCTCGTCGAGGGCGGTCTCAGGACGGTCCGGTCCACCGGCCTGGTCGGCACGGTCGAGATGCGCATCGGCGACGAGCGCATCAAGTCCGAGCGCACCACCCCCGAGGCCACCGACCTCCAGGCCCTGTTCGCGGTCATGCGCGAGCGCGGCGTCGACGCGGTCGCCATGGAGGTCTCCAGCCACGCCCTGGTCCTCGGCCGGGTCGACGGGTGCGTCTTCGACATCGCGGTCTTCACCAACCTCAGCCCGGAACACATGGAGTTCCACTCCGACATGGAGGACTACTACCGGGCCAAGGCGCAGCTGTTCACGCCGCGCCGGAGCAAACGCGGTGTGATCAACGTCGACGACGAGTACGGCCGCCGGCTCGCCCAGGAGGCCGGCGTCCCGGTGGTCACCTACTCCGCCGAGGGCCACCCCGACGCCGACTGGCGCGCGCAGGACGTCCGCATCGGCCCGATGGACTCGACGTTCACCGTCGTCGGGCCCGGGGGCGTGCGGATCGCCGCCAAGTCGCCGCTGCCGGGCCCCTTCAACGTGGCGAACACCCTCGCCGCCGTCGTCGCGCTCGCCGCCGCGGGTCTCGACCCGCAGACCGCCGCCGACGGCGTCGCCGCCGTACCCGGTGTGCCGGGCCGGCTGGAGCGGGTGGACGCCGGACAGCCCTACCTCGCGGTCGTCGACTACGCCCACAAGACCGACGCGGTCGAGTCGGTGCTCAAGGCACTGCGCAAGGTCACCAAGGGGCGGCTGCACGTCGTCCTCGGCTGCGGCGGCGACCGCGACACGACCAAGCGCGCCCCGATGGGAGCCGCCGCGGCCCGGCTCGCCGACACGGCCGTGCTGACCTCCGACAACCCCCGCTCCGAGGATCCCCTGGCGATCCTCGCGGCCATGCTCGGGGGCGCCGCCTCGGTGCCCGCGCACGAGCGCGGCGAGGTGCTCCTGTTCGAGGACCGGGCCGCCGCGATCGCCGCCGCCGTCGGCCGCGCACACCCCGGAGACACCGTGCTGGTCGCGGGCAAGGGCCACGAGCAGGGCCAGGACATCGCCGGAGTGGTCCGTCCCTTCGACGACCGCCAGGTGCTTCGCGAAGCTATCCAGAAGACTCAGGGATGAACTTGTGATCGCCCTCTCCCTCGCCGAGATCGCAGCAGTCGTCGGCGGGCAGACGCACGACATACCGGATCCGTCCGTCCAGGTCACCGGACCCGTCGTCCGGGACTCCCGAGAGGTGGAGCCCGGCAGCCTCTTCGCCGCCGGAGACGGCGAGCGCGTGGACGGCCACGCCATCGCGGCGGCCGTCGGCGAGGCGGGCGCGGTCGCCGTACGGGCGTCGCGACCCGTCGGCGT
>NZ_JBHYKH010000205.1:2550-14759 GCF_042741275.1 Streptomyces sp. NPDC058964 | reverse complement strand
GCGGGGGGCGGCTGCGGCCCCCCCGGGGCGGCCCCGCGGGCGCGCCGCGCGGGCGCCGGGGGGGGCCGCGGCGCCCCCCCCACCCGCCCCCGGGGGCATGTCCGAGCCCGGTTCACCGTCCGTCCCCGGGCTCGACGTCCGGCGGCATGTCGTCGTCGGCCGGCTGTCCCAGCGCCCTCAGCGCCTCGCGCACCAGAGGCACCCGCAGGGGTGAGAAGTACGGATTGATCCGCAGCGCCTCCTCCAGATGGCGCCGGGCGGCGCCCTCCAGGTCCAGCTCCTGCTCGATGACGCCCCGGTGATACACGTACAGGGCACTGCGCACGCCGCCCCCGTGCTCCTTGTCGGTGGCGATCTCGGCGTAGTGCAGGGCCTCGGTGTCGTCCCCCGCCCGGTGCAGCGCCCACCCCAGCGCGTCGGCCACCTCGATCCCGGGCTGCCGCTCCCACTCGGCGGTCAGCCGCGTCACGGCGTCCTGCGCGTCCCCGTGGTCCGCCTCGAACTGCCCCAGCACCAGCTCGTCGTCGACCCCGCCCGCGGTGTCCTGCGCCACCCGCACCCGCAGCAGGTCGTACTGCACCCGTGCCTCCGCCCGCTGCCCCAGCGACTCGTACAGCTCGCCCAGCTCCAGGACGTACTGCGGACCGGGCTGCGCGGCCAGCGCCTGCTGGTAGGAGTCCAGGGCCTCCGTCGTCCGGCCCAGCGCGGCCAGCGCCCGCGCCCGCCCGGCCAGGGCGGCCGGCTGGCCGGAGTCCAGGCGCAGCGCCTCCTCGAAGTGCCGCAGCGCGTCCTCCCGGTCCCCGCGCTCCCAGGACAGCTGCCCCTCCCGCGCCAGGTAGGCCGCCTGTTCGGCGGGTGTCCCGGCGGCCGCCGCGGCGTCCGCCAGCTGCGCCGCCGCGTCCTCGCGCCAGCCCCGGTCGCGGTAGACGGCCGCGGCCTGCGCCATCACGGCCGGCCGCGTGGCGTCCCCGCCGCGCAGCTTCATCAGCTTGTCCAGCGTCTTGCGGGCGGCCTTGTAGTCGCCGAGCCCGTTGTACGCGTCGATCAGCGGCGGATACGCCGTCCACCGCTTCGGTTCCGCCTTCACGGCCTGCTCGCCCCAGCGCTTGGCCGCACCGAAGTCCCGGCGCGCGTTCGCCAGCGCGGCCAGCCCGTCCAGCGCCAGGGCGTTCGCCGCCTTCGCCGAGGTCCCGGCGGTCCGAGGAGCCCCGGCGGCCGTCCCGGCGGACGTCTTCTCCACCACCCGCAGCGAGGTGCGCAGGGCCTGCTCGGCCTTCGGGTAGTCCGCGGCGTCGGCGGTCCTGCGCCCCTGCTCCACATAGGCCGTCCCCAGCACGGCCCAGGCCTGCGCGTCCTGCGGATGCGTCCGCAGATGGCGCTCGCGGTCCCCGATCAGCGCCGTCAGATCGGGCAGCGAGGCCGGCAGCCCGGCGCTGACCGCCGTCAGCGCCTGTGGCCCGGAACCCCGGGCCGGCTGCTTGTGCCGGGACTTCTCCGACGGCAGGAGAGTGAGCGCCCCGCCGACCGCGGCTCCGGCCACGACCCCCGCCGCCACAGAGATCATCAGCGCGCGCCGCAGCCTGCGGGGGCGGCGCGGCGGCCGCTCCGCGACCAAGGACGTACCCGGGCGGGACTGTGTGTTCTCCATGGCGATCACTGTGCGTCAGTACGCCGACCGCATCCGGTCACCCCAACGCGCGTCCCGGACGGGGTTCACACCGATGGCCCCGGGTGCGACGCTGTGATCATGAGCCGTATCCAAGCCGCACCCGACGCAGCCCAGGGCAACCTCGGCGACCGGCTCCTCGCGGGCCTGCCGGCCGAGGCGGTCCTCACCGATCCCGACGTCACCGCCTCCTACGCCAACGACATGGCGAGCTTCTGCCCGGCGGGAGCGCCGGCCGTGGTCGTCCTGCCGCGTACGGTCGAGCAGGTCCAGCACGTCATGCGCGTCGCCAGTGAACTGCGTGTCCCGGTCGTTCCGCAGGGCGCCCGCACGGGCCTGTCCGGCGGGGCGAACGCCTCCGAGGGCTGCATCGTGCTGTCCCTCACCAAGATGGACCGCATCCTGGAGATCAATCCCGTCGACCGCATCGCCGTGGTCGAACCGGGCGTCATCAACGCCACGCTCTCCCGCGCGGTGGAGGAACACGGTCTGTACTACCCGCCGGACCCCTCCAGCTGGGAGATGTGCACCATCGGCGGCAACATCGGGACGGCCTCCGGCGGCCTGTGCTGCGTGAAGTACGGGGTGACGGCCGAGTACGTCCTGGGCCTGGAGGTCGTCCTGGCCGACGGCCGCCTGATGTCCACCGGCCGCCGCACCGCGAAAGGTGTCGCCGGGTACGACCTGACCCGCCTGTTCGTCGGCTCGGAGGGCTCGCTCGGCATCGTCGTACGGGCCGTCCTCGCGCTGAAGCCGAAGCCGCCGCAGCAGCTGGTGCTGGCCGCCGAGTTCGCCTCCGCGGCCGAGGCCTGCGACGCCGTGTGCCGGATCATGACCGGCGGCCATGTGCCGTCCCTCCTGGAGCTCATGGACCGCACGACGGTCAAGGCGGTCAACGAACTCGCCCACATGGACCTGCCGGAGACGACCGAGGCGCTGCTCCTGGCCGCCTTCGACACCCCGGCCCCGGCCGCCGACCTCGCCGCCGTCGGCGCGCTGTGCGAGGCCGCGGGCGCCACCGAGGTGGTCCCGGCCGACGACGCCGCCGAGTCCGAACTCCTCCTGCAGGCACGCCGGTTGTCCCTCACCGCCCTGGAGGCGGTCAAGGGCACGACGATGATCGACGACGTGTGTGTGCCCCGGTCCCGGCTCGGCGAGATGCTCGAAGGCGTCGAGCGGATCGCCGAGAAGTACCGGCTCACCATCGGCGTGTGCGCCCACGCCGGGGACGGGAACACGCACCCCACCGTCTGCTTCGACGCCCAGGATGCCGACGAGTCCCGGCGGGCCCGTGAGTCCTTCGACGAGATCATGGCCCTCGGCCTGGAACTCGGCGGGACCATCACCGGCGAGCACGGCGTGGGCGTCCTGAAGAAGGAGTGGCTGGCACGGGAGATCGGCCCGGTCGGGGTGGAGATGCAGCGGGCCGTCAAACAGGTCTTCGACCCGCTGGGCATTCTCAATCCGGGCAAGCTCTTCTGAAGCCGCCGCTCCTCCCCTTCCGTCACTGGGCGAGCAGGTGGCCGAGCGCGTCGTCGATCCCGAGCTGCTCGCCCTCGGTCCCCGGGGGCACCACGCGCAGGGTCCGCTCCAGCCACGCGGACACCTGGGCGGCGGGCGCCTCCAGCAGGGCGTCCCCGTCGGGAGAACTGAGCGCCATCAGGACGACACTGCGGCCCTCCACCTTGGTCGGCCACACCCGTACGTCCCCGTGACCGCACGCCCGGAACACCCCCTCCACGAGGAGCTCGCGGGCGAACGTCCAGTTCACCGGGTGTTCGGAGTCGATGTGGAAGGTGACGCGGACGGCGTACGGGTCGTCGGTGCGGTAGGCGAGCCGGGCCGGGACGGGGATGCCGCGCTCCGGCGACAGGACGAGCCTGAGCTCCAGTTCGCGTTCCACCACTGTGCAGTGCATGACGTCGGTTTCCTCTCTCGGAAAGGTGTGCGGGGGCCTGCGGGTGGGCCCTGTACGACCGGAGAGGAAGATCCGGCACGACCATTACGCGGGTTGGGAGAGATTTTTTCCGAAGCTGTGAAGCAGGTGTACGGCGTTGCCCGGAAAAGGGTGGGTCCGGCGGGACTGGCGGTGGGAGGTGCGCGCGTCTGATAGATGTGGAGGCCCCCATACGACCCCCGCGCAGATACGGGACGACGGACATGAGCGCCCCAACCCCGGCCCCCGGCGACGACAGGCCCCGCGAAGGGTATTACCCGGACCCGTCCATTCCTGGATACGTCCGGTACTGGAACGGCGCGGCCTGGGTGCCGGGCACCAGCCGGCCGGCGCCGCGGGACGGCGAGCCGCTCACCGCACCGCCCGTCGGGCGCCCGGCGGCCCCCGCCGTGGAGGAGACCGGTCCGCACTTCTTCGACGAGGATCCGCAGCCCGCGCCCGCGCCCGCGCCCGCGTGGGGAGCCGACCGGGCCCAGCAGGCCGGCTTCGGCGGCGACCAGGACCGGCGTGTCTCCTGGGGCGCCGATCCGAGGGTCCCCGCGGACACCCCCGCCCAGCCGGACGGCGCGGCCGCCCGCACCGACGGCACGGCGACCATCCCTCCGGCGGACGCCTCCGGCATCCCCTCCGACGGCACCTTCGTCTTCCGCAGGCCCACCGCCGCCAACGGCGGTACCGGGCCCGCGGTCCAGGGTCCTGTGGGGATGGGGGCCGCGGGTGCCGCCGGCTCCTCCGACTCCGTCGGCGGCGGACCCGCCCGGCCCGGGTTCGGCGCGGGGAAGGCCGCGGCCGCCCGTGCCGCGGCCGCGCAGGCCGAGGCAGCGCAGGCCGAGGCAGCACAGGCACAGGCACAGGCAGCCGCGGCTCCCGCGCAGGCGCCCGCCGCCGCTCCGCCCGCCACTCCCTCCCTGCCCCAGCAGCCGGGCTCGGCCACGCCCATGACCACCGGCGCCGGGGGCGGGCAGTCCTCCTGGGCCCAGCAGGTGCACCGGCTCGCGGGGGCGGGGGAGGAGCAGCCCCTGGCGCCGTGGAAGCCGCCGGTGGAGGACCCGTTCCTCGCGGCCGCCCGGCGGCAGGCGGCGGCGCGCCCGGCCGGACTGGGCAAGCGGCTCGCCGCCCGGCTCGTCGACACCCTGGTCGTGGGCGCCCTGACCGCCGCGGCCGCGGTGCCGTTGGGAACCAGGGCGGTCGACCACGTCCAGGAGAAGATCGACACGGCCAAGCAGTCCGGCCGCACGGTCACCGTCTGGCTGCTCGACGGCACGACGGGGACGTACCTCGGCATCGTCCTCGCCACCCTCCTCGTCGTCGGCGTTCTCTACGAGGTGCTGCCGACCGCCAAGTGGGGCCGCACTCTGGGCAAGAAGCTGTGCGGGCTGGAGGTCAGGGACATCGAGGACCACGAGCCGCCCACCTTCGGTCTCGCCCTGCGCCGCTGGTTCGTCTACACCGTCCCCGGTCTGCTCGGCATCGGCCTCGTCGGCGTCCTGTGGTGCCTGTTCGACCGGCCCTGGCACCAGTGCTGGCACGACAAGGCGGCACACACGTTCGTCGCGGGCTGAGCCCGTCCCCCGGACGGCCGCCCGCCGGATGCGGGGCCGGGCGCTTCGCGGTCCACTCGGGCCATGAGCACTGAACCGCCCCCCGGCTCAGGACAGCAGCCACCGGAAGACGACCCGTTCAGGAAGCAGCCCCCACCGGCCGGGGGTTCGGGCTCGCCGTACGACACTCCGTCCGGCGGCGGCACTCCGCCCGGTGCCGGCGGCCCGTCCGGGGCGGGCGGTCCGTACGGAGGCGGTGGCCCGTACAACGGTGGCCCACCGGGCGGTGGGCCACCGCCCGGCGGCGGCCCCTACGAGGGCGGTGGTCCGTACGGAGGCGGTGGCGACTATCCCGCCGATCCGCTCGCCGGTATGCCCCCGCTCGCCGACAGCGGCAGGCGCACGCTCGCGCGCATCATCGACATCATCCTGGTGGGCATCGTCGCCTGGCTGCTCACCTGGCCCTTCGGGGTCCGCGAGTACCAGGTGAACGGCAACCGGGTCAACATCGCCCACTACGTCCTGGAGCAACTCGTCGGCCTCGTGCTCTTCGTGGCCTACGACACCGTCATGATCGCCAAGGTCGGACAGACGCTCGGCAAGAAGTGGCTGGGCATGCGGGTGGCCAATCTGGAGGACGGCTCCACGCCCTCCGTGCAGATCTCGCTGATCCGCGCGATCGTGCTGTGGCTCCCGTTCTTCGCGATCTGGTGCTGCCCGTGTGTGTGGCTCGCGGTCGCGGGTGGCTGGAGCTTCTTCGACAAGCCCTACAAACAGGGGCTGCACGACAAGGCCGCCAAGACGGTGGTGGTCAGCACCGGTTGAGGGAGCCGGTGACGAGCGAGGGGGCCGCACAGCAGGCGGCGGGTCCGCAAGTCTCACGGACCCGCCGTCTTCCGCGTCTCAGGGAGCGCTCGGCTCCCGTATCGGCTCGACCGTGGCAGCCACGGGCTCGCGGGGCGCGGGCACCCGCTCCTCGGCGGCCGGGGCCGGGGCCGGTTCCGCGGCCGGGCGCGTCCTGGGCAGTGGCACCGTCATGGCGACCAGCAGCCCCAGGGCGAGTGCGGCGAAGGCGATCACCGCGATCCCCAGACCCGAACTCGTCTGTGACAGCAGCAGCATGGCGAGCGTCGAGAAGATCACGGTGCACGAACCGTAGGCGAGCTGTGCGGCAGTCGGACGAGGCATGGCAATCGTGTCCTCGGAAGATATTGGGGGCGAGACGGGTAACCGGCCTGGCTTTCCGCCGACTTCCGGGCGTTCCACCATTCGACTCTATTCGCGTGCATGCCCGAGCGGAACGGCCGGTAAGCGTGACCTAACCCACGGTACCGGTGCACAGGGGGCGCACGGACGCATGGGGTCCGACAGGTGGACGGACTCGCGCGCCCGTCGAGTCGTACGCAAGTACGTTCGTAAAGCGAACTCCGGCTCCGCATAGTGCACTTGTCCTGCTCAAGTCAAGGTCTGTCTTTTCTCTTAAACCTCTAGTCAAATGTCGTCACTTGACTACACGCGTTGATCAGGCGCGCACGGACCTTCCCATGACCAGGACCCCCCTTCCGTGTGCCCGGACGCGGGGGAGGAAGCAAGTGACAAGCAGAACCTGGACGTTCAGAGCGGCCGCGATCGGTGTCACGCTCGCGGCGGCCACCGCCACGTTCTCGACGTTCGCCGTGGCGGAGGCCGGCACGACGGCCAAGTCCGCTGCCGCGAACCGGCACGACCCGGCGCCGGTGAAGCAGCAGGGGCACGACCTCGACGGTCCGCTCAGCAAGACGCAGAACGCGCAGCGCCAGGAGGCCCTGAACCAGGTCATATCCGGCGAGGCGAAGGTCAAGAACCGCAACGGTTCGCAGGTCGTCCAGCTCAAGAGCAAGAAGGGCGACAGCAAGTACGTCGAGCTCGGTCGCGAGAAGACCGACAAGATCTTCACGATCCTGGTCGAGTTCGGCGACAAGACCGACCCGCAGTACGGCGGCACCGCCGGCCCCGCGCACAACCAGATAGCCGCGCCGGACCGCAAGAAGGACAACAGCACGGCCTGGCAGAAGGACTACAACCAGAAGCACTTCCATGACCTCTACTTCGGCACCGGCAAGAAGACCGAGTCGCTGAAGAAGTACTACGAGAAGCAGTCCTCGGGCCGCTACTCGGTGGACGGCGAGGTCTCCAACTGGGTCAAGGTCCCCTACAACGAGGCCCGTTACGGCAACAACGCCTGCGGCTCCACCAACTGCCCGAGCGTGTGGAACGTCGTCAGCGACGGCCTGAACGCCTGGGTCGCCCAGCAGAAGGCGGCCGGCAAGAGCGACGCCGACATCAAGGCGGACCTCGCCCAGTACGACCAGTGGGACCGCTACGACTACGACGGCGACGGCAACTTCAACGAGCCCGACGGCTACGTCGACCACTTCCAGATCGTGCACGCCGGTGAGGACGAGTCCGCGGGCGGCGGCGCCCAGGGCAAGGACGCGATCTGGGCCCACCGCTGGTACGCCTTCGGCACCGACGCCGGCGCCACCGGCCCGGACAACAACAAGCTGGGCGGCGCGCAGGTCGGTACCACCGGTGTCTGGGTCGGCGACTACACCATCCAGCCGGAGAACGGCGGCCTCGGTGTCTACGCGCACGAGTACGGCCACGACCTCGGTCTGCCGGACGAGTACGACACCACCGGCGGCGACAACTCCACCGGCTTCTGGACCCTGATGTCCTCGGGCTCCTGGCTCGGCACGGGCAAGGAGGCCATCGGCGACCTGCCCGGCGACATGAACGCCTGGGACAAGCTCCAGCTGGGCTGGCTGAACTACGACACGGCCAAGGCGGGCAAGCAGTCCACCCACAAACTGGGCGTCGCCGAGTACAACACCTGGGACAAGCAGGCCCTCGTGGCCTCGCTGCCGGACAAGGCGGTCACCACCACGATCGTGGCCCCGGCGCAGGGCTCGGCCCAGTGGTGGAGCGGCAGCGGTGACAACCTCAAGAACACGCTGACCCGTTCCGTCGACCTCACCGGCAAGTCCTCCGCCACGCTGTCCCTGGACGGCTGGTACGACATCGAGGCCAACTACGACTACCTCTACACCGAGGTGTCGACCGACGGCGGCGCCAACTGGACCGCGATCGACGGCACGGTGGACGGCCAGGCCATCCCGCGCGACGCCAGCGGCGCCCCGGCGCTGACCGGCACGGTCGACGGCTACAAGAAGCTGTCGTACTCCCTGGACGCCTACGCGGGCAAGAAGATCGACGTCCGCTTCCGCTACCCGACCGACGGCGGCGTGGCCCAGAAGGGCTTCGCGGCCGACGAGATCACGCTGACCGCCGACGGCGCGACCGTGTTCTCCGACAACGCCGAGTCCGCGGACGCCGCTTGGACCGTGAACGGCTTCTCCCGCATCGGCGCGTCCTTCACCAAGGACTACGCGCAGTACTACCTCGCCGAGAACCGCCAGTACGTGTCGTACGACAAGACCCTCAAGGTCGGCCCGTACAACTTCGGCTTCTCGACGACCCGTCCGGACTGGGTGGAGCACTACCCGTACCAGAACGGCCTGCTGATCTG
Source organism: Streptomyces sp. NPDC058964 (assembly GCF_042741275.1). Lineage (NCBI taxonomy): Bacteria > Bacillati > Actinomycetota > Actinomycetes > Kitasatosporales > Streptomycetaceae > Streptomyces > Streptomyces sp. NPDC058964. The sequence continues at coordinate 6,027 of NZ_JBHYKH010000205.1, read as the reverse complement.
GAAGTGGGACACCTCCCAGGCGGACAACAACACCAGCCAGCACCCGGGCACCGGCCTGATCCTGCCGGTCGACTCGCACCCGACCGCGCTGAAGTGGTCCGACGGCACGCTGCTGCGCAACCGCATCCAGGCGTACGACTCGCCGTTCAGCCTGTACGGCACGGACGGCATCACGCTGCACAAGGCGGACGTCGCGACCAAGATCAAGGCGTCGAAGGGCGTGTCGGTCTTCAACGACCACACGAGCACCTACTACGACGGGTCGAACCCGACCGGCGGTGTCAAGATCACTGACACCAACACCAAGATCAAGATCGTCAAGGAGGCCAAGGACGGCTCCACGATCTCGCTCCAGGTCGGTCCCGCGGTGAAGTAGTCCGCATTTTAGCAGGTCAGAAGCGTATCGGCGGTGACCCCCTGGCGGGTCGCCGCCGATCGTGTTTAGGTGCGTCCTGTGGTCCTCTTATTGACACCGACGCACACGGGGGTGTGACCGCATGGCCGCAGGAGGTTTCTGCAAGCTGCCGAACGGCACGGTGGTGGTGGCGCTGAATCTGCCCCGCCCCGCCGCCGACGGCTCCGGGAACGTGCGCGTACTCGTGCACGCCCACAACCGGGCGCGCGCCCTGACCAGGCTGCGCAACCTCGGCATGCGTGCGGTCTACCTGCGGGGCAACGCGGCCCCGCCGACCCCGGACGAGATCACGGCTGTCCTGCACCACCCGGACGGCCTGATATGGCGGACGGCACCCGACAACGGTGTCCTGCCGCCCGAGCCGGTGACCGAGCTGTGGCGCCCGATCAGGGCACTGTTGAGGCAGCCCACGGCCCAGGCGTAGGGGCCCCGGGGCGCTGCCGGGGAGCGCTACTGCACGACGGGCTTGCCGGAGAGGTCCACACCGGCCTCGCGCATCTCCTCGATCGCCCGTTCGGTGGTCTCCTGGGCCACCCCGGCGGTCAGGTCGAGGAGGACCTGGGTGCGGAAGCCCTCCCGGGCCGCGTCCAGCGCGGTCGCCCGCACGCAGTGGTCGGTCGCGATGCCGACCACGTCGACCTCGTCGACCTGCCGGGCGCGCAGCCAGTCGCCGAGCTTCACGCCGTTCTCGTCGGCCCCCTCGAAGCCGCTGTACGCGGCCGCGTACGCGCCCTTGTCGAAGACGGCGTCCACGGCCCCGGAGGCGACGGCCGGCGCGAAGTTCGGGTGGAAGCCCACGCCCTCCGTGCCCGCCACGCAGTGCGCGGGCCAGGAGCGGACGTAGTCGGGGTTGTCGGCGAAGTGGCCGCCGGGTGCGATGTGGTGGTCGCGGGTGGCCACGACGTGCCGGTAACCGGCGGGGGCCTGCCCGATCAGCTCGGTGATCGCGGCGGCCACATCGGCACCCCCGGCCACCGCGAGGCTGCCCCCCTCACAGAAGTCGTTCTGCACGTCAACGACGATCAAGGCGCGGCGCATGGTCGGTGTCCTTCGACTGGGGTCCCCCGCTCGAAGAGCTCGGGGGAGAGTGAACTTACGAGCCTAGAGACTGCGGCGGCGGTGCGGGAAGGGGCACCTGCTCTAGCTACCCGACTGCTCGTGCACGTACTCCGTCGGAAGGACGGGTTCCCCTCGGGACAGCTGGGTCGCGGACAGCGGCAGGTTGGCGCGGACGGCCGCGTGCCGGTCGCGGACCACGTCCAGGGGCTCGCGGGCCACGACGTCACCGGCCTTGACCAGCTCGACGAGCAGCTGCCGGTCCACCAGGCCGGCGGGTACCGGTCCGGTGCCGACGACCTCGGCCTCCGCCACCCCGTCGGCGTCCAGCCGCCGCGCGGCCCACTTGCGGCCGCCGGCGGAGGTCTTGCCGCCGCTGGACTTCTTCGCCACCGGCACCAGCGGTGCCCCGGGGCCGGTGGACTCGGCGCGGGCGACCAGCTTGTAGACCATCGAGCAGGTCGGGTGCCCGGAACCGGTCACCAGCTGGGTGCCGACGCCGTACGCGTCCACGGGCGCCGCGGCGAGCGAGGCGATGGCGTACTCGTCGAGGTCCGAGGTCACGACGATCTTCGTGCCGGTGGCGCCCAGCTCGTCCAGCTGCTGCCGCACCCGGTGCGCGACGAGCAGCAGGTCGCCTGAGTCGATGCGCACGGCGCCCAGCTCGGGCCCGGCCACCTCGACAGCGGTACGGACCGCCTCGGCGACGTCGTAGGTGTCCACGAGCAGCGTGGTGCCCCGGCCCAGGGAGTCGACCTGGGCCCGGAAGGCGTCCCGCTCCCGGTCGTGCAGGAGGGTGAAGGCGTGGGCGGAGGTGCCGACGGTCGGTATGCCGTAGCGGAAGCCCGCCGCAAGGTCCGAGGTGGACGCGAAGCCGCCGACGTAGGCGGCCCGGGATGCGGCGACGGCGGCGAGCTCGTGGGTGCGGCGGGCGCCCATCTCGATCAGCGGGCGGTCCCCGGCGGCCGAGGCCATCCGCGAGGCGGCGGCGGCGATCGCGGAGTCGTGGTTGAGGATGGAGAGGATCACGGTCTCCAGGAGCACGCACTCGGCGAAGGAGCCCTCCACCCGCATGATCGGCGAGCCCGGGAAGTACACCTCCCCCTCGGGGTAGCCCCAGATGTCACCGCCGAAGCGGTAGTCGGCCAGCCACTCCAGGGTCGCCTCGTCGACGATCTGCCGCTCGCGCAGGAAGTCCAGGACGCCCGGGTCGAAGCGGAAGTTCTCGACCGCGTCCAGTACACGCCCGGTGCCCGCCACGACGCCGTAGCGGCGGCCGTCCGGCAGCCGCCGGGTGAAGACCTCGAACACGCTGCGCCGTTCGGCGGTATCCGCCTTCAGGGCGGCCCGCAGCATCGTCAGTTCGTACTGGTCCGTGAAGAGTGCCGTCGAGGGAACGCCCACCCGTCGCCCACCACCGCCCTTGTGGGGAAGCGCTTCGCGCCCTTCTTCTGGCAGCCCAAGGTCCGCTGTGTTCATGGCAATGGATGCTACCCCCATTTCGTCAGTGTGACGATTTGTGGCGTGCGTGGCAGCATGGGCCATGTGACGTCACCCGCTCCCGTAGAGATCGAACGCACCGAATCGGCGGAGGAGGTCTTCGCCGTACCCGAGCCGGACGTCCCCTGGGTCACGATCGTCCACAACGACCCGGTCAACCTCATGAGCTATGTGACGTACGTCTTCCAGACGTACTTCGGCTACACCAAGGACAAGGCCACCAAGCTCATGCTCGATGTCCACCACAAGGGCCGGGCGGTCGTCTCCAGCGGCAGTCGCGAGGAGATGGAGCGCGACGTGCAGGCGATGCACGGCTACGGACTGTGGGCCACCCTCCAGCAGGACCGGAAGTAGCGATTCCCTTCATGCCCGGAACCTTCGAACCGCTCCCCGGCGGCGGCGCGGCCGTCGCGCTCGACGACGTCGAGATCTCCATCATCCGGTCGCTGGCCGTCCAGCTCCTGGGACGCATAGGCCCCGGCCCCCCCGGGGGCGCCCCCCCCCCC
>NZ_JBHYKH010000205.1:0-2540 GCF_042741275.1 Streptomyces sp. NPDC058964 | reverse complement strand
GCGAGTCTCGCTGTGTGGCTGGGGGTTATCGTGGGTGTCTGTGTGTCTATGCGCGGCGTTGGCCGGGGCGAGGCGCCGCCGCGGAACCCTCAGCACCACGCCCCGCCCCGGCCCCGCCGGGGACGCCCCCGACGACCCGCTCGCCGAGCTGTTCGCCGAGGGGCCGAGCGAGCCGCCCGCCGATCCGGTGCTGCGCCGCCTCTTCCCGGACGCCTACTGCGACCCGGAGCGGTTCCCGGACTCGCCGAAGGAGGCCGAGGAGCAGCAGGCCCACTCCGCCGAGTTCCGCCGCTACACCGAGAACGACCTGCGGGCCGGCAAGCGGGAGAACGCCCTGGCGGTGATCGGCTCGCTGGACGCGCTGTCCCCGGTGGGCGAGGAGGGGGCCGTCCTCAAGATCTCCCCCGAGGAGTCCCGGCAGTGGCTGGGCGCGCTCAACGACCTGCGCCTGGCGATCGGCTCCCGGCTGGAGATCACCGACGAGGACGACACCGATCTGCTCTACCGGCTCCCGGACGAGGACCCGCGCAAGCCGATGGTGATGGCGTACCTGTGGCTGGGCGGGCTTCAGGAGACTCTGGTCTCCACCCTGATGCCGTAGTCCGGCATGCCCCGATTCATCCGGTTTTCGTGTTCGCTCAGAGGACGCTCAAATCCGGATAACGATCGAGTCACCGTTGCGGCCTGGTTTACCCCTTGAGCGTGTCTTTTGTCCGGTTCTTCCTGTGCCGTGCGCCACAGTGGGACCGGATGATCAATGTTGCGGCCGTGATAAATCTTCACGACCGCCCGGCGAACACCACCCATGTTCAGCCGGGTGCGCCACCGAGCCGGCGACCGCCGGCCAGGCACGGGCAGGCCCGCGAGGCCGGCCCAGCTCCATCAATCCGGGGGGATCGAAACCCGATCCGAGGCCGACGAGAGGCCCGGGTCGGCATGGAGAAAGGCGCACACGACACATGACCTCCGCTCAGGTCGACACGGAGAAGACCCCTGAAGAGGGGTACGAGCGCGGACTCGGCAGCCGCCAGGTGCAGATGATCGCGATCGGCGGCGCGATCGGAGTCGGCCTCTTCCTGAAAGCCGGCGCGAACATCACCAAGGCCGGCCCCAGCCTCATCCTGATGTACGCCCTCGCGGGCGCGGTCGTCTTCTTCATCATGCGGGCGCTCGGCGAGCTGCTGCTCTACCGTCCGGTCTCGGGCTCCTTCGCGGAGTACTCGCGGGAATTCCTCGGCCCGTTCTTCGGCTACTTCACCGGCTGGACGTACTGGCTGATGTGGGTCGTGACGGGCATGGCCGAGCTGACGGCCGCCGCGATCTACGTCCACTACTGGTTCCCGCACATCCCGCAGTGGGTGACGGCCCTGGTCTTCCTGGTGATCCTCTTCGGGGTCAACCTGATCTCCGTGAAGCTCTTCGGCGAGCTGGAGTTCTGGTTCTCCATGGTCAAGGTCACCGCCCTCATCGGCATGATCGTGATCGGCCTGGGCGTCCTGACCTTCGGCTTCAGCTCCGCCGGTGACACCGCCGCGGTCTCCAACCTCTGGGCCTTCGACGGCTTCTTCCCCAAGGGTGTCGGCTCGTCCCTGATGACCCTCCAGGGCGTCATGTTCGCCTACCTCGCGGTCGAGCTGGTCGGCGTCACGGCCGGCGAGTCCGAGGACCCGGAGAAGACCCTCCCCAAGGCGATCAACACCCTGCCCTGGCGCATCGCCCTCTTCTACGTCGGTGCCCTCACGGTCATCCTGTGCGTGGTGAAGTGGACCGAGTTCACGCCGGAAGCGAGCCCCTTCGTCCTCGCCTTCGCCAAGATCGGCATCCCGGCGGGCGCGGGCATCGTCAACTTCGTCGTACTCACCGCCGCCCTGTCGTCCTGCAACTCCGGCATGTACTCCACCGGCCGCATGCTGCGCACCCTGGCCGACAGCGGTGAGGCGCCCAAGCGCTTCAGCAGGCTGTCGTCCACCAAGACGCCCGCCTTCGGCATCACCGTCTCGGTCCTGTTCATGGGCATCGGCGTGGTCCTGAACTACCTCGTCCCGGAGAAGGCCTTCGGCTACGTCACCTCCGTCGCCACCGCGGCCGGCATCTGGACCTGGCTGATGATCCTGATCAGCCACGTCCTCTACCGCCGCGCGGTCGTCGCGGGCCGGCTGCCCGCCTCCGCCTTCCCGGCGCCGGGCGGCGCGGTGTGCAGCTGGATCGCCATCGTGTTCCTGCTCTTCGTCACCGGTCTGATCGCGTACGACGCCGACTCCCGGGTCTGCCTGTACGTGATGGCCGGCTGGGCCGCCGCCCTCGGCGTCGGCTGGGCGGTCCTCAAGGCCCGCAACCCGCAGGTCACCGAGCGCCGCGAGCCGGTGCTGGAGAAGGTGGGCTGACCACCACACAGGACGTCCGGCCGACGGGTGTTATCGTGGTTCCCCCCGCGGGCCCCGCCGCGGGCGGGCCGGGCACAGGCCCGGGCCGGAGCCCCCGCGGGGGGGGGGGCGCGCCCGGGGTTTGAGTGACGGCGACGGTAGCAAACACCCCGCCCC
>NZ_JBHYKH010000204.1:0-14766 GCF_042741275.1 Streptomyces sp. NPDC058964 | reverse complement strand
TTTCTCTGTTTCTCCGCGCGCTCCCTGCGCGCCTCGCTGGCCCGCCGGCTACCCACCCCCCCCCCTCTCTCCTCCCGTCTCCCCCCCCCCCCCCGCTGCGGGCCCCCCCCCCGCCCTCGTCGTCACGGTGAGCGGTTCTCAGCCCGCCGCGACCGTCACCGGCGCGAACCGGCGGGTCCAGTTCCCGGGCAGCTCCGTGATGCCGTACGTCATGACGGAGTTGAAGGCCACGGACTTCAGCCCGTGCTCCTGAGCCCAGGACAGGAGCTCCTCGTGCCGGACGTCGACATCGGTACGCAGCGGACGATCGGTGTGGGCGGCGAGCGAGCAGATCAGTGCCTTCGCGGTTGCGGTGTCGCGGGCGATCAGCGGGCCGACGACATGGGTTTCCATGTTGGGCCAGGCCGCCGCGTACCCGATGATCCGGCCGTTCTCCTCGGCGACGCGCAGCTGGTCGGCGAAGGCGGGGAGCCGCGTGACGATGTGGGTGCGATCGGCGCCGAACACCTCCTCGTCGAGCCGGAGGATCGAGGTGAGATCCTCGGCCGTGGCCGCGCGGGTGGCCACCCGGGGCTCGAGAGCGCCGGGCCTGAACTGCCCCACCAGCATCTCCGCGCGGCCGGTGACCTTGAAGCCGAGCTCCTCGTACAGAGGCCGGCCGTACGGCGTCGCGTGCAGGGTCAGAGGCGTGGTTCCCATCGCCGAGACGATGTGCCGCATCAGCCTGCGTCCGACGCCCTGGCGGGCATGCCGTTCGGCGACCAGGACCATTCCGACGGCCCCGAGATCCGGACGGTCCCGAGGGCCGTACTCCGTCACGACGCACGCGGCGACGAGGCCACCGTCGGGGTCGTCGATGCCGTAGCCCTGTCCCGCGGTGAGGAGGAAGCCCCACTTGTGCTCCTCGCGTGGCCACCCCCGATCCTCTGACAAGTCGGCGCAGGCGGTGAGGTCGCGAGGCGTCAGTCGGCGGATGGGCAAAGAGGCAAGGAAAGGAGTTGGCACGCAGGTCAGGCTGTCCGACCAGCGCCCCCTCCGTCCACCTGTTTCGGGCTGGACACGCGTGCTTTTGGCCATGTCATGGCCCACCGCGCAGCGTGCGAACAGGGGCGGTGTTTCACGTGAAACATCCGAATCCTGATTAACCTCAGGGCCCATGGCGAGACTTCATCTCTTCGACCTCGATGGCACCTTGCTGTATGGCAGCTCCGCTCCCCTGGAGATTTCACGCCAGCTGGGACTGGAAGCGGAGACAGTGGCGTTGGAGCGGGCGATCTCGGGGGGACGGATAGGTCCACCGGAGTACGCGACCCAGGTGCACGCTCTGTGGACCGAGCTGACCCAGGCGCATGTGAGTGCTGCCTTTGAGGCGGCTCCCTGGCTGGCGCGAATTCGCGAAGTGTGGGCGCAGATCAGGAACGCGGGTGACTACTGCGCGGTGGTGTCGCTCTCACCGTCCTTCTTCGTGGAACTGCTCCTGGACTGGGGTGCGCACGCGGCGTTCGGGTCCCGATTCCCCACTCTGCCGTTCACCGAGCCCGTGGACCCGGCCGGAGTCCTCAACTCCGCGGCCAAGGTGCGGATCGCCGACCGGCTCTGCCAGGAGTTCGGAGTGACGCGCGCCGACTGCGTCGCCTATGGAGACTCGGCCTCGGACCGGGATCTGTTCGCCGTGGTGCCGGTGTCCGTCGCGGTCAACGCGGACGCACATCTGGCCGGTCTCGCCACCCGTTCCTACACGGGGCGGGATCTGTGGGATGCCTATGAACTAGCCTGCAGCGCCCGGTAATTGAATGAATGAGTGGCCTGCTCCTGTGCGATTCGTGGAGGGAGCAAGGGCGGCCTTGTGCGCTCTGCAGTGGCCGGTATGGTCGACTCCGGTTTCACGTTCGGGTCGAGCCGCAGACGTCCCGTGCGTGCCGGGAACAGGGCATGCAGCCTAACGGGACGGAATGATCGAAGACCCGTATTTCCGGGTATGCGACCGAAGCGCCCGCTCCGGGTGGGATGCTGTGGGCTGGATACGGTTTTACGGGCCCTTTGGCCGGAACCGGAGAGGCACGCCGTCCGCGGGGGAAAGCAGGCACATTCCGGACCAGGAAGTGCGCAGACCGACCGAGAGATGTTCGAGGCGAGGCACACCATGGACGCTCCGACCACGGCGTCGACGGACAACGGCCCGGCCCGCGGGGACGGCTGGTTCATGCCGCGCAAGCCGTCGACGGAAACACCGCCCACCGATGTCCGGGAGGAGCCCCAGGAGCGCGGTCCGGCGGCGCTACGACCGATGGGCCAACCCGCGGCGGCGGACGCTACAGGCCCCTCGACGGACGCTCTCGGCCCTTCCCCGGGGAGCGAGCGCCTCGGCTCCCTGCGCACGGCCGCGACCGCGCAGGGCCGAATTGCGCCGTCCGGACCGCAGGCCCACGCGCCCGCGGCCGTGCAGCCCGCTACCGCCGCCCCGCTCTTCGAGCAGCGCCTGCCCGCCCGGCGCCCCGCTCCCACGGCCCGGGAGGCCTCCCCGGACGCCGTCCGCGTCCGGCGCACCATGGCCGAGGTCGCTCCCGTGGCCGACCAGGTCACCTCGTACTTCTACGCACTGCTCTTCGTCCGCCACCCCGGTCTGCGGTCCCTGTTCCCGGCCGCGATGGACGTCCAGCGGGACCGGCTGCTCAGGGCACTGCTCACCGCGGCGGAACACATCGACAACGCCCCCGTCCTCGTCGACTACCTGCGGAACCTCGGCCGTGGCCACCGCAAGTACGGCACACGGGCCGAGCACTACCCGGCGCTCGGCGAGTGCCTCATCGGCGCGCTGAGCAAGTACGCCCCCGCCGTCTGGGACGCGGAGACGGAGGCGGCCTGGGTGCGGACGTACACGACGATGTCGCAGGTCATGATCGATGCCGCGGCCGCGGACGAACTGCGCGCCCCCGCCTGGTGGTACGGGGAAGTCGTCAGCCATGACCGCAGAACGCCGGACGTCGCCGTCATCACCGTCCGCCCGGACCAGCCCTACCCCTTCCTCGCCGGGCAGTACACGAGCGTGGAGACACCCTGGTGGCCGCGGATCTGGCGGCACTACTCCTTCGCCTCCGCGCCGCGATCCGACGGGCTGCTGACGTTCCACGTCAAGGCCGTCCCCGCGGGCTGGGTCTCGAACGCTCTCGTGCACCGCGCCCGCCCCGGGGACATCATCCGGCTGGGCCCGGCGACCGGTTCGATGACCGTCGACCACACCACCGACACCGGTCTGCTCTGTCTGGGCGGCGGCACCGGAATCGCCCCCATCAAGGCGCTGGTCGAGGACGTGGTCAAGCACGGTGAGCGCCGTCCGGTCGAGGTGTTCTACGGCGCCCGCACGGGTCACGATCTCTACGACATCGACACGATGTTCCGCCTCCAGCAGACCCACCCGTGGCTCTCGGTCCGTGCGGTCGTCGCCCAGGAGGCGCGCCTCCAGGTCCCTGACGCCGTGCGCGAGTACGGCCCGTGGAACGAGTACGACGCCTATGTCTCGGGCCCGCCCGGAATGATCCGCAGCGGTGTTGACGTGCTGCGGGACGTCGGCATCCCGTCGGAGCGCATACGGCACGACTCGGTCGAGGAACTCGTCGTGATCGGGAAATGAGCCGTCAGCCGAGGTCGGGGGCGTGCATGGCGCGCACACCCTCGATGTTGCCGTCCAGATAGTGACGCAGCGACAGCGGCACGAGATGGACGGAAGCGATGCCGACCCGGGTGAACGGCACGCGGACGATCTCGTACTCGCCGGCGGGCTCTTCCACTTCGGGGCCATGACGGAGGGCCGGGTCCATGGACTCCAGCCGGCAGACGAAGAAGTGCTGCACCTTCACGCCGGTCGCTCCGCCGTCCTCACCGATGTGCTCCACGGTGTCCACGAAACAGGGGACCACGTCGGTGATCTTGGCGCCGAGCTCCTCGTACACCTCGCGGTGCAGAGCATCGACGACGGTCGTGTCCTCCGGTTCGACCCCGCCACCAGGGGTGACCCAGTAGGGATCGACACCGGGCTTGGTGCGCTTGATCAGGATCAGGTCGTCTCCGTCCAGGAGGACGGCACGGGCGGTGCGCTTGACCACGGGTCGGACGGTCATGGATGAAATGTGGCCCGGCTGGTTCCACGTGAAACATCGCACAATGCCACGGACCGACCGCATGGCGTGATCCGGGCCGAGGGGCGGGTCAGCACCAGTCCGCGGCCGCGCGCTGGAGCCACTCGTATGCGCGTGCCACATGGGGCATGGCGAGCGTCCCGGTGCGCACCACCAGGAAGTACGTCCGCAGGGGCGGCACCGCAGGATCGTGCAGTGCCACGACCTCGCCATGGTCGAGGGCCGGGGCACACAGATAGCGGGGAAGCACCGCGAGTCCCGCGCCCGCGATCGCGCACGCGAGGACGGCACGCAGGTCGGGGACGATGACCGTGCCCGATGCGGCCGGGCGCGAATCGAAGACGGAGGCCCAGTAGCGCGAGACGAAGGGAAGCGACTCGTGGACCTCGATGACGGGCAGGTTCTCCAGAGCGGGTGCGCCCTTGCGGCGCAGCACTCCGGGGCCGATCTGCTCGGCCCAGTGCGGGGCGGCGACCAGCACGTGCTCCTCGTCGCAGAGCGCGGTCGCCGTGAGCAGGGCGCCCCGCGGACGGGCCGTGCTGATGGCCAGATCGTGGTGTCCGGCGGCCAGCCCTTCCAGGGTTTCCTCCGCGGTCCCGAAGGAGGCGCGCAGGGCGAAGACCTGGCCGTCGTCACCGGTGAGCTCCGTGAGGACGGGCAGTGCGCGTTCGGCGGTGAACTCGGGCGGGCCGGCGAGATGCAGGGTGCGTAACGAGGACTCGTCGTCGAGGCCGGTCTCCGTTATCTCCACCAGGGCGTCGAGGTGCGGCGCAGCCTTGTGGGCGAGTTCGTCGCCGATCGTCGTGGGGGTCACTCCACGGGCCTGCCGCAGGAACAACGGGCGGCCGAGCTGTCGTTCCAGGGTGCGGATCTGCGAGGTGACGGCCGGCTGCGAGAGGCCGAGCAACGCGGCGGCGCGGGTGAAGGAGCCGGCCCGGTGCACGGTCACGAAGGTCCGCAGCAAGGCCAGATCCATGGCGCGCCCTCCCCTTTCCCCGCCGTTCTCCGACCCCCGGGCAGGGACCAACTATAAATAAGTCGATAGGTCTCTGTCGCTACAGTGATTGGACACTGACACAGAGTCAACTAGCCTTGTTCGCGCGGTTCTTCGCGCGCGGAACCGGGGCGGTCCGAGCCACGAGGGGGGAGGCTCGGACCGTCCGTTATACGTAGCCCGACCCCCACGCGGTATCCGTAATCCGGTCAGTAATCCGGTCGGTCCGCCGACTCGTCGAGCGCACGGAGCACATCGGCCACCAGATCCTCGGGATCCTCGGCCCCGGCCGACAGCCGGATGAAGCCCTCCGGTACCGGGTCCCCGCCCCAGCGACGGCGCCGCTCGGCAGTGGACCGCACCCCGCCGAAGCTCGTGGCGTCGTCCACGAGCCGCAGCGCGTCGAGAAAGCGCTCGGCACGCGCGCGCGTGGGCAGCGTGAAGGAGACCACACAGCCGTAGCGCCGCATCTGCCGCGAGGCGGTCCTGTGCGCCGGGTCGTCGGGCAGCCCGGGATAGCGCAGCCCGGACACCTCCGGCCGCCCGCGCAGGGCCTGCGCGAGGGTGAGCGCGGTGGCGTTCTGCCGTTCCACGCGAAGCTGGAGCGTGGCGATGGAACGGTGCGCGAGCCAGGCTTCCATGGGCCCGGCGATCGCCCCGACGAGCTTGCGCCAGCGGCGTACGCCGGCCATGTTCCCGGCGTCGCGGCCGACGACGTACCCCAGGAGGACGTCCCCGTGCCCGGTCAGCTGCTTGGTGCCGCTGGCCACCGAGAAGTCGGCACCCAGCTCCAGCGGCCGCTGTCCCAGCGGCGTCGCCAGGGTGTTGTCGACGGCGACCAGGGCACCACGCGCGTGAGCCGCCTCGACGAGCCGCCGGATGTCGCACACGTCGAGGCCTGGGTTGGACGGGGATTCGATCCACAGCAGCTTCGCCCCGTCGAGGACCTCCAACTGCGCGTCGTCGCCGGTGGGCGCGGTACGCACCTCGATGCCGTACGCCTCCAGCTGGGCGCGCACCATCGGCAGCACCTGGTAGCCGTCGCTGGGCAGCACCACCGCGTCGCCGGCGCGCAGCTGGGAGAAGAGCACCGACGAGATGGCGGCCATGCCGGAGGCGAACACGAGCGTCTCGACGCCGTCCCGGCCGGGAGCCTCCAACTCGCCGATGGCCCGCTCGAGCAGGGTCCAGGTCGGGTTGTCGTCACGTCCGTAGGCGTACGGACCCGTCACCTCGCCCGGCAGATGGAAATGCGCGGCGAACACCGGACCGGGCAGGGTCGGTTCGTTCTTGACCGGCTCCGGCAGGCCGGCGCGCACCGCGCGGGTGCCCTCGCCCCTCCGGCCGTCGTTCCCGGCGGAATGGCTCATGCCGCCCTTCCCTCCACTTGCCTGCGGACCGCGGCGAGCAGACCAGTGCTCGCTGCCTCCACCATCTCAAGACACTCCTCGAAGCCGTCCGGACCGCCGTAGTACGGGTCCGGTACGTCGAGGTCGTCGCCCGCGGCGGGGTCGTACGTACGCAGCAGCCGCACCTTCCGCGCGTCCTCCTCCGTCGGCGCCAGGCGGCGCAGGGCCTTGAGGTGGCCGGAGTCGAGGGCGATCACCAAGTCGAGGCGGGAGAACCACGACGCCTGGAACTGCCGGGCCGTGTGGTCGCCGTCGTAGCCGTGTTCCTCCAGGACGGACACGGTGCGCGGGTCCGCGCCGTCGCCCTCGTGCCACCCCCCGGTGCCGGCGCTGTCGGCCTCGACCAGATACTCCAGGTCCGCCTCCGCGACGCGGGCGCGGAAGACGGACTCGGCCATCGGCGAGCGGCAGATGTTGCCGGTGCAGACGAAGCAGACGCGGTACGCCACCGGATCAGTCCTTGCCGTCGGGCAGGACGACGTTCAGCGCCCAGGAGACGACGGAGATGATCAGGCCGCCGACCACCGCGGTCCAGAAGCCGTCCACGTGGAAGCTGAGATCGAGCTTGTCGCACAGCCACGAGGTCAGCATCAGCATCAGTGCGTTGACCACCAGGGTGATCAGGCCGAGCGTCAGGATGAACAGCGGGAAGGTCAGGACCTTCACGATCGGCTTGACCAGCCAGTTCACCAGACCGAAGAGCAGGGCGACCACTATCAGCGTGCCGGCCTTCTTGGCCGTGCTGTCACCGGTCAGGGTGATCTTGTCGAGCAGCCATACGGCGACCGCCAGGGCGCCCGCGTTGGCGATCGTCTTGACTACGAAATTCTTCATGTGTCTGATCGTGGCAGACGTGACCGGATCTGAGCAGTGAGGCAAGGGCGGACAAGTGCGATGAAGGCGTTCAGGCTGGACGAACTGGAGGCGGAACGTGCCGCCAACGAGGGGGCCTACCTTCAGTTTCTGCGGGAGCGGAACATGTCGGTCGGCCTCTATGCCCTCAACGCGGGCGAGCATGACCCGCAGAAGCCCCACAACCAGGACGAGGTCTACTTCGTCGTGAGCGGCCGCGCCTCGATCACGGTGGGCTCGGAGACCACCCAGGTCGCGCGCGGCAGCGTGGTGTACGTGCCCGCCGGGACGGCCCACAAGTTCCACCACATCAGCGAGGACCTCCGGGTCCTGGTGGTCTTCTCTCCCCCTGAGGCCTGATCCGGCGTCTCAGGGTTCCCTAGGGGAACCGTCAGGGGAGGACAAGGGGTGCGAGGTCCCCGCCGGACCCCTGGCGGCTCTAGCATCGAGTGCAGGACACCGAGAACGCACATGACTGCAAAGGACGAGGGCAATGCGAGAGATCTTCGCGGGACTTCCGTGGTGGGTGAAGTGGGTCGCGGTGCCGGTCATCGCCCTGGTCCTGTTCGGCGGCCTGATAGCCAATGTGGTCGGGTTCGTGATCGGTCTGCTCTTCAAGGCGCTGGTCTTCGTGGCACTGGTCGGCGGACTGATCTACATCGTGCGGAAGTTCATGGCGGGCTCCTCGTCGCGCAGCGACTGGTGAGCGCCGTGGGAAACCGGTGACGGTAACAGGAATCACCGGTTCCCTCGCGCGAGGGAAGTTTTCCGGGCACGTCGTCCGAGAGCGGTGGCAGACGGTTAAAGTCCGGAATTCGACGCGGGGTCCAGCCCCGCGGGCGGCGTACACCCCACCCGTGCTGGTTCGCACGGGCTGCCCCCTCGCGCTTCGGGAGTAACCCTTGGCCACGGCTGACACCGCAACCGCAGTACCGCTCGCACCCCCCGTGCAGCCGCGCTCCTCCGCGTCTCCCGCACAGCGCCGGACCTCCGCGGCGGTTCCCGAGCAGCCTCATTCGGCCACCCTCATCGGATCCGTCCAGCGGGCGATGCGCCTGCTGGAATCGGTCGCCGAGCACGAGTACGGCGCTCCCGCCAAGCAACTGGCCCGCGAGACGGGTCTCGCGCTCCCCACGGCGTACCACCTGCTGCGGACCCTGGTGCACGAGGGCTATCTACGCCGCGACAAGGGTCTGTTCTTCCTCGGCGAGGCGGCCGAGCGGCTGGGCAGCAGCGGAGCGGAGCAGAAACGTCGCAGCACGGTCGCCGCCACGCTCGCGCAATGGCGCGATTCCATCGGGGCACCGGTGTACTACGCGATGTACCGGAACGGCGAGATCGAGATCATGTGCGTCTCCGACACCCCGGGCAACCCGGCGGTCGAGGAGTGGGCCGACTTCCGCGAGACCGGGCACGCGCACGCCATCGGTCAGTGCCTGCTGTCCCAGATGGACGAGGGTGCCCGCCGCGATCACCTCGACCGCTACCCCGTGCAGTCCATCACCCCGTACACCGTGCGTGACAGCCCGAGCCTGCTCCGGCGCCTGAACGGGTTGCGCCGGATGGAAGTGGTCACGGAACGCCAGGAGTACGCACTGGGAACGGTCTGTGCGGCGATTCCGATCACGGTCGGCACCACGGCGGCCACGATGGCCATCTCCCTGCCCGCTCACCAGGCGAATCGGCTGCTGCCCGCGGCCCGGCAGCTGCAGCACGAGGTCGGACTGCAGCTCGGGGCGCTCGCGATCTCTATCAGTATCTGAAAACTCACTCCTTGTGATCTCTCATGTACTTTCTGCAAGATTTCCCCAGTGTCAGAGGGATCAATCCCGGCCAGTCGGTGTCATAAGGTCATAAGACGGGGTAGGCGATGCGCGAGTCCGTGCAGGCAGAGGTCATGATGAGCTTTCTCGTGTCCGAGGAGCTCTCCTTCCGTATTCCGGTGGAACTGCGCTACGAGACCTGCGATCCCTATGCCGTGCGGCTGACCTTCCATCTGCCCGGAGACGCACCGGTGACCTGGGCCTTCGGCCGTGAGTTGCTGATCGACGGGGTGGGCCGGCCCTGCGGCGACGGCGATGTGCACATCGCGCCCGCCGACGCGGACGTGCTCGGTGAGGTGCTGATCCGGCTTCAGGTCGGTGGCGACCAGGCGGTGTTCCGTTCCTCGGCACCGCCGCTGGTGGCTTTCCTCGACCGTACGGACAAGCTGGTGCCGCTCGGTCAGGAAGGGGCGCTCGCCGATTTCGACGCCCATCTCGAGGAGGCTCTGGACCGCATCCTGGCCGAGGAGCAGAGCGCCGGCTGAGGCGGCACGGCGACCGGGCAGGGGTTTCCACCGCGCCGCGTGGGGCGGCGCAGTAACGCTTCTCCTCGTATGCCACTCGCTCCGCCGAACGTCACCTCTTGCGACGCCGGCCCCTCCCGCCGTGAGCCGCGACCGGCGGGGCCGCGGCGGACCTGCCCGTCGTGGGCCCCGGCCGGTCGGCGGACACCACCAGGGCGGCGAGGGCCGTGGTGACCGGCACCGAGGCGACCAGGCCGATCGAACCCACCAGGGTGCGCACGATCTCCTCCGCCACGAGCTCGCTGTTCGCGACGCTTGTCACGCTGCTCTGAGCGATCGAGAAGAGCAGCAGCAGCGGCAGCGCGGCACCGGCGTAGGCGAGGACGAGCGTGTTGACGACGGACGCGATGTGGTCGCGGCCGATGCGGATGCCCGCCCGGTACAGCCCGCGCCGGCCCATTGACGGATTGGCCTCGTGCAGCTCCCAGACGGCCGAGGTCTGGGTGACCGTCACGTCGTCCAGGACGCCGAGCGAACCGATGATGACGCCGGCCAGCAGCAGTCCGCTCATGTCGATCGACGGATACAGCCCGTGGATCAGGCCGGTGTTGTCGTCCGTGTTGCCGGTCAGCGCCGCCCAGTCGATGAACTCCGAGCCCAGGATGCCGATCAGCAGCAGTGAGACCAGCGTGCCGAGCACCGCGACCGATGTGCGAGCCGAGAGGCCGTGGCACATGTAGAGCGCGATGAGCATGATGGCACTCGACCCCACCACCGCCACGACCAGCGGGTTCGAACCCTGCAGGATCGCGGGCAGGATGAAGAGGGTCAGCACCAGGAAACTGACGGTCAGTGCGACCAGCGCCATGAGGCCACGCAGGCGGCCCACCACCACGACGGCGAGCGCGAAGACGCCGGCCAGCAGGGCCATCGGGAACTTCCGGTTCACGTCGGCGACCGAGTACTGCAGATCCTTCGGCGCCGAGGGCTCGTAGGCGACCACGACCCTCTCGCCCTCGTGCAGCTGCCGGGACTGGTCCGGCTGGACGATCTCCGTGAATGTGCGGCCCTTGTCCCTGCCGGTGTCGACTCGGATCGTCGCCTTCTTGCAGGTGCCGTTCGTCCCCTGTTGCGCGGAGTCTCCCTGGGCCGTGGAGGCGTCACCGGCCCGGGCCTGCCCCGAGGCGTTGACCGACTTGCAGCTCACCTCGACCACCTTGGTGACGGTGGCCTGCTGCGTCTGCCGGTCGAAGCCGACCCCGGTGCGCGCGTGGGACGGGGCCCCGCCGGGCCAGAGGACCACGAGTCCGACCACGACCGCCGCGGTGAACGGGATCAGGATGGCCGCGATCACCTTGCGCAGATGCTTGGAAACGGGGGCGGCGGGGCCGTGACTGTGCGAGTGGCCGTGGCCGCTGCCGGAGACGGGGCCGTGCCCTTGCCGATGTCCCTGGCCGTGCGGTTCCTCGCCCCCTTGCCTGCGCCCGTGGCTCCGTCTGTGAGCGTGCCCGTGGTCGTGCCCGTGGCCGTTCTCGTCACCGAGACCGTGGCCTTCGGTGCCGTGTCCGTCGCCTGGCCGCGAGCCGGGTTCGCCCGGCGGCTCGGGTGGCGGGTACGGATACTGCTGCATCGTGGTCACCGATCGATCGTCGCAAGAACGGCGGGGGGTCCTCTGTTCACCGCGCCTGAATTGACGCTAGCGTGGAGGCACCTTTGCACACGCGGGAGCTCGGAGCACCGGGCTGAGAGGGCGCTGACCTCCGTATTCACGATGTTTCACGTGGAACACATGGTGTTTCACACGAAACATCGACCGAGACGGAATCTGCTGCGCCGACCGCCGAACCTGTTACCGGGTAATGCCGGCGTAGGGAGTAGGTCTCATGACCAACAAGGACGCACGCACGCCTGCCTCCACGCAGAACGCGGCCAGCGCAAACGCGACCGCTGCGACGAGCGGGGAGGCCGGGAAGTCCATCGGCTGGCACAAGGGGTATGTCGAGGGCTCACGCCCCGACATGCGTGTGCCGGTCCGTCAGGTGCACCTCACCAACGGGCAGTCGGTCACGCTGTACGACACCTCCGGCCCGTACACCGATCCCCTAGTCGAGACCGACGTCCGCAGGGGCCTGCCGCCGCTGCGGGAGAACTGGATCATCGCCCGCGGCGACACCGAGGAGTACGCGGGGCGTCCCGTCCGCCCCGAGGACGACGGGATCAAGCACACCTCTCCGCGTGGAGGCCTGCGCAACCTCGACGCGGTGTTCCCGGGGCGGCCCCGTCAGCCCCGCCGCAGCCGCGACGGCCGGGCGGTCACGCAGCTGGCGTATGCGCGCCGGGGCGAGATCACACCGGAGATGGAGTTCGTGGCCGTCCGCGAGAACGTGTCTCCCGAGGTGGTCCGCGACGAGATCGCGGCGGGCCGGGCCGTGCTGCCTGCCAACGTCAACCACCCCGAGATCGAGCCGATGATCATCGGCAAGCGGTTCCTGGTGAAGGTCAACGCCAACATCGGCAACTCGGCGGTGACGTCCTCCATCGAGGAGGAGGTCGAGAAGATGACCTGGGCGACCCGGTGGGGCGCCGACACGGTCATGGACCTGTCCACCGGCCGCAACATCCACACCACCCGCGAATGGGTGCTGCGCAACTCCCCCGTCCCCATCGGCACGGTGCCGCTCTACCAGGCTCTGGAGAAGGTCGACGGCAGGGCCGAGGAACTCACCTGGGACATCTACAAGGACACGGTCATCGAGCAGGCCGAGCAGGGCGTGGACTACATGACGGTCCACGCGGGCGTCCGGCTGCCGTACGTCCCGCTCACCGCGAACCGCAAGACGGGAATCGTCTCGCGCGGCGGTTCGATCATGGCGGCCTGGTGCCTCGCGCACCACAAGGAGTCGTTCCTGTACGAGAACTTCGAGGAACTCTGCGAGATCCTCGCCGCCTACGACGTCACCTACTCGCTGGGCGACGGCCTGCGGCCGGGCTCGATCGCTGACGCCAACGACGAAGCGCAGTTCGCCGAGTTGCGCACACTCGGGGAACTCAACCGGATCGCGAAGCGTTGCAACGTGCAGACCATGATCGAGGGCCCGGGGCATGTCCCGATGCACAAGATCAAGGAGAACATCGACCTTCAGCAGGAGATCTGCGATGAAGCTCCGTTCTATACGCTCGGCCCGCTGACCACGGACGTCGCGCCGGCGTACGACCACATCACTTCCGGCATCGGTGCCGCGATGATCGCCTGGTGGGGCACGGCCATGCTCTGCTACGTCACGCCCAAGGAACACTTGGGCCTGCCCAACCGGGACGACGTCAAGACCGGCGTCATCACCTACAAGATCGCCGCCCACGCGGCCGACCTCGCCAAGGGGCACCCAGGTGCGCAGGAGTGGGACGACGCGCTGTCCGACGCGCGTTTCGAGTTCCGATGGGAGGACCAGTTCAACCTCGCCCTGGACCCGGACACGGCAAGGGAGTTCCACGACGAGACCCTCCCGGCCGAACCCGCCAAGACGGCCCACTTCTGCTCCATGTGCGGGCCCAAGTTCTGCTCGATGAAGATTAGCCAAAGCATCACAGAGCGGTTCGGTGGCGCGGCGGCTGAGGGGGCGTCTCCCGACGAGATCGCCGAGGGGATGCTCCAGAAGTCGAAGGAGTTCGCGGCGAGCGGGAACAGGGTGTACCTGCCACTGGCGGAATAGCCGAAGTCCGACAGAGCAGCCCGCGTCTCAGGGCAGAGTCGCGGGCTGTCCTGCTGTGTGGGGACTGGCGGATGGCGTGATTACAGCCTTCTGCCAGGGACACAACAGGTGCCCTGACGCGTTGAACCGGGTGTGACGGAGCACTCGATGATGTGGGATGAGACGGGCCTTTCCGATCTGCAGGCGCACCTGGCTCACGAAATGCTGAGCCGCGTCTCGGCGATCGCCCTTGAAGAGAAAGTCTGGCTCGTCCGTGGTGTGGTGAATGCCCCGGATCGACGCGGTGTCGGCCGCGTGGTTCTGTGGGATGGACAGCGACTGGATGCGTCAGTTGCCTTCGACATGCCGCTGACGGACCCAGAGGGCGCAAACATCCCCTCCGGGGACCTGGCGGCTGCTCTGCGAAGTGCCCTGGCTGGCTGCTCCGAACAAGACGTCGAGCAGGCACCGCGCGACGCCTTCGGGATCCCCGTGATCGACGCCTCTGCCACCGTTCATGCCTTTGTCGCCCAGCCGCAGTTCCATCTCTCGGATGCACTGCTTGCTGCGGGGGCAGCCTTTTCCATCCCCTCAGAGTCTGACGAGCCCGCAGAGCTGCGCCTACGTGGCTTCATGCTTCTCGATCAGGCAACATGCCGTCTCTACCTGGACACGCCTGCATCACAGGACACTCTGCCGTCCGGTTTCGACCTTCCCCTTCGAGACGAAGAGGGCTCCGTTGTCGCCGGCGCGACAGGGGCGCAAGCCGTCCTGCCGATGTTGCTGGAGATGGGGGAGATCGAGCGCCTGCGGAAGGACGTCCACGACCCCTACTGCCTGGCTGTCTACGATTTGGTGGGCTGGCTCACCGGTCGATGAGGCTTAGCCAAGGAGTCGCAGAGCGGTTCCGTGGTACAGCGGCTGAGGGAGCGTCGTCCGCCGACTTGCGGATCTGCCTCCACTGGCTGGAGGAGGGCCGGTCTCCCGCAGCGGGCGAACGGCTCCTTGACCTGTAGTCGGCAGGTCAGTCGGTCCTGTGTGCTGCTTCGGGCCTGATGCTGTCCTCGATGAAGATCTCTCAGGACATCCGCCGCGAACACGGCGGCTCCAGGGTGGAGATCGAGGAGGGTATGGCCCAGAAGTCGAAGGAGTTCGCGGCGAACGGGAACCGGGTCTATCTGCCCATCGCCGACTGACGTGCGGACACAGGGGGCATCGGCCCGGTGGTGCCGTTGAGGCTTCCTCGGGCAGTGCCCCGTCCTCGGGGCCGTCCAGGGCATGTGGCAGGGCCGGTTGTCGCGGGGGGGGGCCCCCCGGGGGGGGGCCCCCGCCTGGTGTTGGGGGGGTGTCGCGGGCGCCCGCAGACCGCGGGGGCGGGTTGCGGCTGGGGGGGTTACGC
>NZ_JBHYKH010000203.1:0-14848 GCF_042741275.1 Streptomyces sp. NPDC058964 | reverse complement strand
CTACCCAGCCCCGGACACGGCTAAGGGCCCCGTCCGCGGAACGGGACGGGGCCCTTCGACCGTGGTGTGGCGACGCTGGAGGGTCAGTGGTGGCCGTGGCCGCTCGTGATCTCCTTGTACTCCTCGACGGTCGGCTTCGGGATCTGGCTGTCCTCGCCGTAGAGGGCGCCGCTCAGCTTGGCGCGCAGCCGCTCCGAGCCCGCCACCTTGCGCTCGACACCGTTCTCGTCGACGGTCGGGCCGATCTCGGCCGGCTTGTACTGCTCGTGCGCCGTGAGCGTGTGCAGCTGCTCCTGGCTGAGCGGCTCGTGGACCTCGATGAACTCACCGTGCGGCAGGCGCTTGATGATGCCGGTCTCGCGACCGTGCAGCACCTTGTCCTTGTCCCGGCGCTGCAGGCCGAGGCAGATGCGCTTGGTGAGGAGGAACGCGAGGACCGGGCCGACGAAGACGAAGATCCGGACGAACCAGGTGACCGCGTTGATCGACAGGTTGAAGTGCGTGGCCCACAGGTCGTTGCCACCACCGATCAGCAGGGTCAGGTACACCGTCATCCAGGCGACACCGAGCGCGGTGCGCGTCGGGGCGTTGCGCGGGCGGTCCAGGATGTGGTGCTCGCGCTTGTCGCCGGTGACCCAGGACTCGATGAACGGGTAGACCGCGATCGCGACCAGGACCAGCGGGAAGATGACCAGCGGGATGAACACGCCCAGGACGAGCGTGTGACCCCAGAAGTTGACCTCCCAGCCCGGCATGAAGCGGATCAGGCCCTCGGAGAAGCCCATGTACCAGTCGGGCTGGGCACCGGTGGAGACCTGGTCCGGGCGGTAGGGGCCCATGGCCCAGATCGGGTTGATCTGCGCGACCGCGGCGATGGCCGCGATCACACCGAAGACCAGGAAGAAGAAGCCTCCGGCCTTGGCCATGTAGACCGGCAGCAGCGGCATGCCGACGACGTTCTTCTCGGACTTTCCGGGACCCGCGAACTGCGTGTGCTTGTGGTAGAAGACCAGGATCAGGTGGCCCACCATCAGGCCGAGCATGATGCCCGGCAGCAGCAGGATGTGGATCGAGTAGAACCGGGCCACGAAGTCGTGGCCGGGGAACTGCCCGCCGAAGAGGAAGAACGACAGGTACGTGCCGACGATCGGCACGGACAGGATCGCGCCCTCCATGAAGCGGACACCGGTGCCGGAGAGCAGGTCGTCCGGGAGCGAGTAACCGGTGAAGCCGGTGAACATGCCCAGGACGAACAGCAGGAAGCCGAACAGCCAGTTGATCTCACGCGGCTTGCGGAACGCGCCGGTGAAGAACACGCGCATCATGTGCACGAACATGCCGGCGAGGAAGATCAGCGCGGCCCAGTGGTGGATCTGCCGCATGAGCAGACCACCGCGCACGTCGAAGGAGATGTGCAGGGTCGAGTTGAACGCCTCGGACATCAGCTGGCCCTGCAGCGGGACGTAGCTGCCGTGGTACTCCACCTCGTTCATCGACGGGTGGAAGAACAGCGTCAGGTACACACCCGTGAGGATGATGATGATGAAGCTGTACAGGCACACTTCGCCCAACATGAACGACCAGTGGTCGGGGAAGATCTTGCGCATGTTGGCCTTGGCCAGGGAGTAGATCCCGAGCCGGCCGTCCGCCCAGTCGGCGACGCGCTCGCCGGCGGGCGCTTTGCCGCGCCGCTCGTTGTTCTCGTTGGTGCTCATCCGCGCTCCCAGAATGCAGGACCGACGGGCTCTTCGAAGTCGCCGAGCGCCTCGAGGTAGCCCTCGTCGTTCACGCCGATGCGGAGCTGCGGCAGGGCGTGACCGGCGGGACCGAAGATCACTCGGGCACCGTCGGAGAGGTCGAAGGTGGACTGGTGGCAGGGGCACAGCACGTGGTGCGTCTGCTGCTCGTACAGCGAGATCGGGCAACCGACGTGGGTGCAGATCTTGGAGTAGGCCACGATGCCCTCGTGCGACCACTCGAGCTCGCGCTTGTCCTTGATGTTGTCCGGCTGGAGCCGGACGATCATCAGGGCCGCCTTGGCGATCTCGGTCTGGAACTCCTCGTCGGTCTCCTCCAGGCCCTCGGGCTTGGCGAAGGTCAGCGAGCCGACGGCCACGTCCGAGGGACGCAGCGGCTCGTTGGTGTTCATGTTGACGAGCAGCTTGCCCTTCGACCACAGCGTGTGGCGGAGCGAGTTCCCGGGCAGCGGGCCGAGGTCGCGCAGCAGCATGAGGCCGGAGAGCGGCACCAGGGTGAGCGCGCCGAACATCGTGTTGCGGATCAGCTTGCGACGGCCGATCGCCGACTCCTTGGCACCCTGCTTGAAGTCCGCGTGCACCTTCGCGCGGACCTCGGGGGACGCCTCGATCGGGTGACGCTCGTCGGCGACCTCCACGTCGGACATCAGGGTGCGGGCCCAGTGGACCGCGCCCGCGCCGATGCAGAACAGCGCCGTACCGAGGGTCAGGCCCAGCGCGAAGTTCTGCGCGCTGAGGTGGCCGACCGGGAAGACGAAGATCGACTTGTCGTGCGGGATCGCCACGTACGAGGCGATGAACGCGAGGGTGGCCAGCATCGACACCGTGAACAGCAGGGCGACGACACGCTCGGACCGCCGGGCGGCCCGCTCGTCGATGTCCTGGATCCGGTGCTCGTGGGGCGGCAGGCCGGGGTCGGCGAACGGGTTCTTCTCGTCCGCGACGCTTACCGCGCCGTGCGGGGTGTCCTGCTCAGCGGGCAGGTTCTCTTCTGGAATGTCTTGGCTACTCATGACTTCTTGGCCTTTGCGGTCCGAGCGGCGACCCAGACGGCGACCGCGATCAGTGCGCCCAGACCGAAGATCCACGCGAACAGGCCCTCGGTGACCGGCCCGAGGCCGCCCAGCTCGAGACCGCCCGGGTTCTCCGTCTTGTCGCTGTTGACCGCGTTCAGGTACGCGATGATGTCCTTCTTGTTCTTCTCCGACAGGGTCGTGTCGGGGAAGGACGGCATGTTCTGCGGGCCGGTGAGCATGGCCTCGTAGATGTGCCTCGGCTCGACGCCCTCGAGGGACGGCGCGTACTTGCCCTTGGTCAGGGCACCACCCTTGCCGGTGAAGTTGTGGCACTGCGCGCAGTTGGTGCGGAACAGTTCACCGCCGGCGGCGATGTCCGCGCCTTCGGGGCCGTACTGCTCGCTCGTCGGCACCTGGGGACCGGCACCCAGCGACGCGACGTACGCGGCGAGCATGTCGATCTGGGCCTGGGTGTAGACGGGCTTCTTGCGCGGAGCCTGCGCGCCCTGGGAGGTGGCGGCGGGCATACGGCCGGTGCCGACCTGGAAGTCGACGGCCGCGGCGCCGACGCCGACGAGGCTCGGCCCGTCGGAGGAGCCCTGGCCACCGGTGCCGTGGCAGCTGGCGCAGCCGACCTCGTAGAGCTTCTTGCCCTGCTCGATGGTCAGGGACTGGGCGGTTTCATCGGCCTGCGCCTTGCTCGCGGGCGCGAACGCGGCGTACAGCCCCCCAGTGGCCGCCAGCGCGAGGAGTAGGACGACGACCGCCGCCAGCGGATGGCGTCGTCGTGCGGAGAGCTTTTTCACGGATTACCCCGGTGTCAGGATCTTCTGCGTCGATGCTTCTGGGATGTGCGTTACGGAAACGCGCGCGGGATCGGGCCCGCCTACTTGATCATGTAGATCGTGGCGAAGAGGCCGATCCAGACGACATCGACGAAGTGCCAGTAGTAGGACACGACGATGGCAGCGGTCGCCTGCTCGTGGGTGAACCTCTTGGCCGCGTAGGTACGGCCGAGGACCAGGAGGAAGGCGATGAGACCGCCCGTCACGTGCAGGCCGTGGAAGCCGGTGGTCAGGTAGAACACCGAGCCGTACGGGTCGGAGGAGAGCGAGAGGCCGTCCTCCTTGACCAGGCTCGTGTACTCGTAGATCTGACCGCCGATGAAGATCGCACCCATGATGAAGGTCACGATGAACCAGGCGCGGAGCTTCTTCACGTCGCCGCGCTCGGCGGCGAAGACGCCCATCTGGCAGGTGAAGGAGGAGAGCACCAGGATCGTGGTGTTCGTCGCCGAGAACGGGAAGTTGAGATGGTCCGCCATCGCCTTCCAGTGATCCGGCCCCGTCACCGATCGCAGGGTGAAGTACATCGCGAAGAGGGCCGCGAAGAACATCAGCTCGGAACTCAGCCAGATGATGGTTCCGACGCTGGTGAGGTTCGGCCGGTTGACCGACGGGTGCGCGTGCCCGGTTTCTACTGTCGTTGCTGTCGCCACGACCGACATTATGTCGGTCGCTTATCCCGCCCTCACTCCGGGGGGTGCCGTTCGGAGTGTCCGTACCGTGTGTACTGCCCGTATGGCCCATCGGACGCTTCTTCGAAGTCCTGTCCGAGCCAGTGTTGACAGGGTGTCGGAAGGGGTAGCATCCGCCGCATCGGTCCTGTCCGTACGACGCTGACGTCTCGGAGGAACAATGCAGCCGACCGCCACGGTGCTGGTCTACAGCGACGACTCCAACACCCGCGAGCAGGTTCGGCTCGCCACGGGACGCCGGCCGGCTCCCGACGTCCCGCCTGTCGAGTTCGTGGAGTGCGCGACGCCCGCCGCGGTCGTCAGTGAGCTGGACAAGGGCGGGATCGACGTCTGCGTGCTGGACGGCGAGGCCGTGCCGATGGGCGGCATGGGGCTGTGCCGGCAGATCAAGGACGAGGTGTTCAACTGCCCGCCGGTACTTCTGCTGATCGGGCGCCCGCAGGACGCCTGGCTGGCCACGTGGAGCCGTGCGGACGCCGCTGTGACGCTGCCTGTGGAGCCCGTGGAGTTCGCGGGCGCGCTGGCGTCCCTGCTGCGGCAGAAGAGGCTGCAGAGCGCCTAGGAGAGCGGGGTGCGGGCCGTACCGGCCCCGCACCCCGGATGCCGAACGGGTCACACCGCGGCCGGCCGGAGCCGGTCCGCGTCGTCCGTCTGCGGGACGTCCTGCTTGCCGTCGGTGAGGGCGCTGCCCGTGCGCCACTTCGTCCAGGCGAGGTTCCAGTCGCCGAAGCCGTTGCCGAACGGCTCCATCTCGTGTCCGTTGGAGTTCACGACCTTCACCACGTCGCCCGGCCGGAAGGTGTTGAAGAACCACTCGGCGTTGCTGGTGTTCATGCCGGTGCAGCCGTGGCTGACGTTCTCGTAGCCCTGGGAGCCGACCGACCAGGGGGCGGCGTGGACGTACTCGCCCGACCAGGTGACCCGGGTCGCGTAGTACACGGGCAGGTCGTAGGAGTCGGAGCTGTCCTCGGCGATGCCGACGGTGGTGCCGCGCATGCGTACGAAGTACTGCTTCTCCAGTACCACCTTGACGCCGTTGCGCGTCTCGAAGCCCGGCTTTCCGGTGGTGACCGGGATGGTGTTGATCACCTTGCCGTTCTTGTAGACCGTCATCGAGTGCGCCGATGCGTCCGTGACGCCGAGGACGCTGTCGCCCGTGGTGATCTTCAGCGGCTTGGCCTTCCCGCCCCGCACCCCGTCGCTGATCCGGATGCCCTCCAGGTTGCTGTGCACCTGGATGGTGGCGTGGACGGGCCAGTAGTCCCTGGGGCGGAAGTGGAGTTGCTTGTCGTCCACCCAGTACCAGGAGCCGTCCACGGCGGGGATGGAGTCCACCCTCAGGGCGCGTTCGACGATCGCGCGCTGGGCCTTGTCCTTGACGGGCTGGTTGAGGTCGGCGGTGATGGGCTGGCCGACGCCGTACTCGCCCGCCTTGGGCCCGAAGGTGACGTCCAGGGTCTTCTTGGCGGTGGGCTTGCTGGTGTCGAAGGTGAGGGTCTTGCGGCCGGGTGCCCCGTCCTCGTCCTCCGTGCTGACCCGCACCGTGTAGTGGGCGTCTGCGGCGAGCGGCGAGGTGCTGTGCCAGCGGCTGCCGTCGGCGGCGAGTTCGCCCGCCACATAGCGCCCCGTGGCGTCCGTCGCCGTGACGTCCGTGATGCGCTCGTCGCCCTCGGCGGTGACCTCCAGGGGCTTGTCGGGGTCGGCCTTCTTCCCGGTGCCGGTGGGGGTGTTGAAGGAGATCTGGTCCGCCGCGTCGTACGGCTTCGCCGACAGGGGGTTGCCACCCGAACCGCACGCGGTGGCGCCGGCGCCGATGGCGGTCACCAGCAGCGTGCAGCCGACGACGACGGTGCGGGTGCGCGGTGAGGTTCTCATGACCTCACGCTAAGAAGAGTTGCCGGTGGCGGCACGGTGGGTGAGGCGGACGGGGGACGTTCCCCGTCACGGTCCCGCCGGGCGTATCGGGGCACCGGGAAGCCGTGCCACGGCCCTGTCGCGGCCGCCCCGGCGCCATGCCGGCACCACGCAGCGCCCCTGCCGCCACCGCAGCGCGAGCACGGCGGGACCGTGCCGACGGGGCCCACCACCGCCGCGCTGAAGGCCTCGGCACAGACCGACCGCCACCGCGGCCCGGACGGCAGAGACCGAGACGCGAAACCGTCACCGCCGCACCGGCCCGCCGCGGCACAGGCAATCGGAACCGGGCCGCGGGGCCGCCGCCGTACCGGGGCCATGGTGCGGGCCTGCCGGCGCCGGGGGCAAAAAAGAAGGAGCCCGGGACCTCCTTGTGGAGGGTCCGGGCTCCCTGAGCGCTCGGCGCTGTGCTACTGGGTGCGGCTCTCACCGTGGTAGTACTCGAAGACCCAGCCGAACAGGCCGATCAGGATGATCGGCGCCGAGAAGTACAGCAGCCACCAGCCGACCGCGACACCGAGGAAGGCCAGCGCGCCACCGATACCGAGGGCGAGCGGCTGCCAGCTGTGCGGGCTGAAGAAGCCCTGCTCGCCCGCGTCGTCCGCGACGTCGGCCTCCTTGTTGTCCTGGGCACCCGCGTCGACCCGCCGGGCGGTGAAGCCCAGGTAGAAGCCGATCATGATGCTCAGGCCGAAGGCCAGGAAGAGCGCCGTGGTACCGGCCGGCTCCTTCGACCACACGCCATAGACGATCGCCATGACGAGGAGAAAGACGCTCAGCCAGAGGAAAATCCGGCCCTGGATCTTCACTTGCCGGCCTCCTTGCTGCCCGAGATGGCGCTGCCGTGACCGGCGTGCTCCAACTGCTCCAGGGCGGCGATCTCAGGGTGATGCAGGTCGAACGCCGGGGATTCGCTGCGGATCCGCGGCAGGGTGAGGAAGTTGTGGCGCGGCGGCGGGCAGGAGGTCGCCCACTCCAGCGACCGGCCGTAGCCCCACGGGTCGTCGACCTCGACCTTCTTGCCGTACTTGGCCGTCTTCCAGACGTTGTAGAGGAACGGCAGGATCGACAGGCCGAGCAGGAAGGAACCGATCGTCGAGACCGTGTTCAGGGCGGTGAAGCCGTCAGCGGCGAGGTAGTCCGCGTAACGACGCGGCATGCCCTCGGCACCCAGCCAGTGCTGCACCAGGAACGTGGTGTGGAAGCCGATGAACAGCGTCCAGAAGGTGATCTTGCCCAGACGCTCGTCGAGCATCTTGCCCGTCATCTTCGGCCACCAGAAGTGGAAGCCGGAGAACATGGCGAAGACGACCGTACCGAACACCACGTAGTGGAAGTGGGCCACCACGAAGTACGAGTCGGAGACGTGGAAGTCCATCGGGGGCGAGGCCAGGATGACACCGGTCAGACCACCGAACGTGAAGGTGATCAGGAAGCCGGTGGCCCAGAGCATCGGCGTCTCGAAGGACAGCGAGCCCTTCCACATGGTGCCGATCCAGTTGAAGAACTTCACACCGGTCGGGACCGCGATCAGGAAGGTCATGAAGGAGAAGAAGGGCAGCAGCACCCCACCGGTGACGTACATGTGGTGGGCCCACACGGTCACGGACAGACCGGCGATGGAGATGGTCGCGGCGATCAGGCCCATGTAGCCGAACATCGGCTTGCGGGAGAAGACCGGGATGACCTCGCTGATGATGCCGAAGAACGGCAGGGCGATGATGTACACCTCCGGGTGTCCGAAGAACCAGAAGAGGTGTTGCCACAGCAGTGCTCCGCCGTTGGCGGCGTCGAACACATGGGCGCCGAACTTGCGGTCCGCCTCCAGGGCGAACAGCGCGGCCGCGAGGACCGGGAAGGCCAGCAGGACCAGAACGGCGGTCAGCAGCACGTTCCACACGAAGATCGGCATGCGGAACATGGTCATGCCCGGGGCACGCATGCAGATGATCGTGGTGATGAAGTTGACCGCGCCGAGGATGGTGCCGAAGCCGGAGAAGGCCAGACCCATGATCCACATGTCGGCGCCGATGCCCGGCGAGCGGACCGCGTCCGACAGCGGGGAGTAGGCGAACCAGCCGAAGTCGGCCGCGCCGTCCGGGGTGAGGAAGCCACCGACCGCGATGGTCGAGCCGAACAGGTAGAGCCAGTAGGCGAACATGTTCAGCCGCGGGAACGCGACGTCGGGGGCACCGATCTGGAGCGGCATGATCCAGTTCGTGAAGCCGGCGAACAGCGGCGTCGCGAACATCAGCAGCATGATCGTGCCGTGCATCGTGAACGCCTGGTTGAACTGCTCGTTCGACATGAACTGCAGGCCCGGACGGGCCAGCTCGGCACGCATGAGCAGTGCCATCACGCCGCCGATCAGGAAGAACGCGAACGACGTGACGAGGTACAGCGTTCCGATCGTCTTGTGGTCGGTGGTCGTCAGCCACTTCACCACGACATTGCCGGGCTGCTTGCGCCTGACCGGCAGCTCGTTCTCGTAAGAGTCCTCAGCTGCCGCGGCACCCTGGGGTTCGTTGAGGATGCTCACAGGTTGTTCGTCTCCCGGTTCTTCTCGTGCGGCGTCTGCGCGATGCCGGCGGGAATGTAACCGGTCTGCCCCTTCTTGGCGAGGTCCTTGAGGTGCTGCTCGTAGCGCTCGGGGGAGACGACCTTCACGTTGAACAGCATCCGGGAGTGGTCGACGCCGCAGAGCTCGGCGCACTTGCCCAGGAAAGTGCCTTGATGGTTCGGGACCACCTGGAAGGCGTTGGTGTGGCCCGGGATCACGTCCTGCTTCATCAGGAACGGCACCACCCAGAAGGAGTGGATGACGTCACGCGAGGTGAGGACGAAGCGGACCGTCTTGCCCTCGGGAAGCCAGAGGGTCGGACCGGGATTGCCGGTCTGGGGGTTCTTCGTGCCCGGAGTACCGACGTCGTAGACACCGCCGGCGTTGGCCGGGAAGTCCTTCTTGAACCGGTCCGGAATGGCGAGCAGTTCCGGAGAGGTCTTGGCGTTGCCGGTGGAACCGGGCACGTTCTCGATGTAGTTGAAGCCCCAGCTCCACTGGAAGCCGACCACGTTGACCGTGACGTCCGGCTTCTTGGAGAGGTCCAGGAGCTTCGACTCGTCCCGGGCCGTGAAGTAGAAGAGGACCGAGATGATGATGATCGGGACCACCGTGTACAGAGCCTCGATCGGCATGTTGTACCGGGTCTGCGGAGGTACCTCGACCTTGGTGCGGCTGCGCCGGTGGAAGATGGTCGCCCACAGGATCAGGCCCCACACCAGCACGCCGACGGCGAGCGCGGCAGCCCAGGAGCCCTGCCACAGGGAGAGGATCCGCGGAGCCTCTTCCGTGGTCGGGGTGGGCATACCAAGGCGGGGGAAGTCCTTGTATGTGCAACCGGTGGCGGTCGCCAGGACCAGGCCCGCGGTCATTGCCTGCAGCAGCTTCCGCCGCATCGGGCGCCGCGGCGAGCGGTCGGAGCCGTTGGGACTCACGTAGCGCCTTCCCGAGAGTCTCGCCCGCGCGGTTGGCTGCGGCCTTCTCGCTGGTCGGTCGCCGTCCTGCGTCGGGCAGGGGTTTGATGTTTATGCGGACCAAACCCTAGCCGACGCCCTCCGGGGGTTCGCGGGGAGGGTGCCATACGCGCCGCGGGTCACCCCGAAGGGGTGGGAAAGGGCCGTCTATTAGCTCGGATGCGTCCTGTTTGTGTGGCGGGAGCGGGTGCGACGTGGTTGTTCGCGCCCACGGGGCGGAGCCGCATATCGGCACTGGCCCGCGCCCCTTCGGGGCGCCTAGCGTTGACCTATGTCCTACTTCGACTCCGCCTCCGCCGCTCCACTTCATCCTGTTGCCCGTCAGGCACTGTTGGCCTCGCTGGACGAGGGCTGGGCCGATCCTTCCCGGCTGTACCGGGAAGGGCGGCGGGCCCGGATGCTGCTGGACGCGGCGCGGGAGGCGGCTGCGGAGGCCGTGGGGTGCCGGGCCGATGAGCTGGTCTTCACCTCTTCCGGTACCCGCGCCGTGCACACGGGTGTGGCGGGCGCGTTGGCGGGTCGCCGCCGGACCGGACGTCACCTGATCGTGTCAGCCGTCGAACACTCCTCGGTACTCCATTCGGCTGAGGCGTTCGAGGCGGACGGCGGGTCGGTGACCCGGGTTCCGGTGCTGCGTACGGGCGCGGTGACCGCGGAGTCGTACGCGGCCGCCCTGCGCCCGGACACCGCGCTGGCCTGTCTGCAGTCGGCCAACCACGAGGTGGGGACCGGACAGCCGGTCGCGGAGGTGGCCGAGGCCTGCCGGGCGGCCGGGGTGCCGCTGCTGGTGGACGCGGCCCAGTCGCTGGGCTGGGGGCGGGTCGAGGGCGACTGGTCCCTGCTGACGGCGAGCGCCCACAAGTGGGGCGGGCCGTCCGGGGTCGGACTGCTCGTCGTGCGCAAGGGTGTCCGGTTCGCGCCCCAAGGGCCCGTGGACGAGCGGGAGTCGGGACGGGCGGCCGGGTTCGAGAACATCCCGGCCGTGGTGGCCGCGGCGGCCTCGCTGCGGGCCGTGCGCGCGGAGGCGGCCGCGGAGGCGGTACGGCTGCGGGAGCTGACGGAGCGGATCCGGGCGCGGGTACCGGAGTTGGTGCCGGACGTGGAGGTGGTCGGCGATCCGGACCGCCGGCTGCCCGGGATCGTCACCTTCTCCTGTCTCTATGTCGACGGCGAGACCCTGCTGCACGAGTTGGACCGGGAGGGGTTCTCCGTCTCGTCCGGTTCGTCCTGCACGAGCAGCACGCTGACGCCGAGCCATGTGCTGAAGGCCATGGGTGTGCTGAGCGAGGGCAATGTGCGGGTGTCGCTGCCGCCGGGGGCGGCCCAGGAGGACGTCGAGCGGTTCCTGACGGTGCTTCCCGGGGTGGTGGCCGGGGTGCGGGAGAAGCTCGGGGCACCGGCGCCGTCGACGGTGGTAAGGGCCGAGGAGCTCGTGGTGGACGCGCTCGGCAAGCGCTGCCCGATCCCGGTGATCGAGCTGGCCAAGGTCATCGGGGACGTGCCGGTGGGCGGCACGGTGCGGGTCCTGTCGGACGACGAGGCCGCCCGGCTGGACATTCCCGCCTGGTGCGAGATGCGGGGGCAGGAGTACGTGGGTGAGGAGCCGGCGGACCACGGTTGCGCTTACGTGGTCCGCCGGGTGTCCTGATCAGGCCAGGTGCGCCTTGACCTCGTCGGCGGCGTCGTGGCCGTACGCCTTGGTGAAGCGGTCCATGAAGTGGGCGCGGCGCAGCTGGTACTCCTGGGTGCCGACCGTCTCGATGACGAGGGTGGCGAGCATGCAGCCGACCTGGGCGGCGCGCTCCAGGGAGACGCCCCAGGCGATGCCGGAGAGGAAGCCGGCGCGGAAGGCGTCGCCGACGCCGGTGGGGTCGGCCTTGCGCTCCTCCTCGGGGCAGCCGACCTCGATCGGGTCCTGGCCGGAACGCTCGATCCGGACACCGCGCGAGCCGAGAGTGGTGACGCGGTGGCCGACCTTGCCGAGGATCTCCTCGTCGGTCCAGGCGGTCTTGGACTCGATGAGGCCCTTCTCGTACTCGTTGGAGAAGAGGTACGTCGCGCCGTCCAGCAGTATCCGGATCTCCTCGCCGTCCATGCGGGCGATCTGCTGGGAGAAGTCGGCGGCGAACGGGATGGAGCGGGAGCGGCACTCCTCGGTGTGGCGGAGCATCGCCTCCGGGTCATCGGCGCCGATCAGGACCAGGTCGAGGCCGCCGACGCGGTCGGCGACGGTCTTCAGCTCGATGAGGCGGGCCTCGCTCATCGCACCCGTGTAGAACGAACCGATCTGGTTGTGGTCGGCGTCGGTGGTGCACACGAAGCGGGCGGTGTGCAGGGTCTCGGAGATGCGGACGGAGTCGGTGTCGACGCCGTGCCGGCCGAGCCAGGCACGGTAGTCGTCGAAGTCGAAGCCCGCGGCGCCGACCAGTATCGGCTTCGAGCCGAGCTGCCCCATGCCGAAGGCGATGTTCGCGCCGACGCCGCCACGGCGTACGTCCAGGTTGTCGACCAGGAAGGAGAGCGAGACCGTGTGCAGCTGGTCCGCGACGAACTGGTCGGCGAAGCGGCCGGGGAAGGTCATGAGGTGGTCGGTGGCAATGGAGCCGGTGACTGCGATGCGCACGGCGAGGACTCTCCTGGGGGGAGACGGATTGACAGTTCACGCTACCCGGTTCGGACAGGGCTCTGAAGCTGGCAAAACTACCCGATAGTAGATCTTTCTTCGCGCGGCTCGACGTGCTTACGGTTCCGCCATGACGAACCTGAAGGTCCATGCCCCCGCTCCGGCCGACCTCGAGGGCGGCCTGGCGTCGCTGCGCGGTGACTGCGCGCGAATGGCTCCCCACTGGGCCGTTCCCGAGCACAGCCATGCCCAGCCGGTACCCCCGTCACACATCCACGGCGTGACCGTCCCGGTGCGGTCCGCCCGGCTGCTGGACGCGATGTCGGACTACGGCGACTGAGCCCTTCACGCCACCTGATCCGCCCCGGCGCCCGTCGGGGAACCGCGCGCTCCCCCGCTGCGTCCCATCGCCGTCCCCCGTGAAGGGGATGCGGGATACGACCCAGCGAGGAGCGATGCGGTGAACACCGAGCGACCCGACCACGACGGCGCGGAGGCCTCCGGCACGCCGCGCAGCACCGAGCCCGGCGCCGGCACACCCGCGGGCGACTCGATGCCGAACCGGGCGCCGAACAGCGAACCCGTCGAACCGCAAGGGCAGGCACCGGACACCGAGACCCCTGAGCCGGAGGCCGCACACGAGCCCCCGGACGGCGAGACGCCCGCGGCGGAGACCGCCCCCGGTACGGCGCCCGACAGCACCGGGGGCGCCGGGCACGAAACATCGGACGGAACGGCTGCCACCGGACCGGGGACCGAAGCAGGCCCGCCCGTCGGCACACCCGCCGGCGACTCGAGGACGAACCGGGCGCCGAACAGCGAACCCCTCGAACCGCAAGGGCAGGCACCGGACACCGAGGACGCCGGGCACGGGACCCCGGACGAGGCGGAGTCACGGGGACAGCTCCCGGAGGGTTCCGGTCCCGTGCACGAGGTCGGTCTTGTCCAGGCGGACGACGACGGGCGGGCCTCGCGGCGCCGCTCCCCGGTGCTCGTCGCCTCCGTGGCGGCCGCCGTGCTGCTGGTCGGGGGCGGTGGGGCGTACCTGGCCGCCACCGCCGGCGGTGGCTCGGGGGGTACGAGGTCGTCGGCGCCCGGTGGCGAGGGCACTCCCCCGCCGCTCGCCCTGGACGGCTACGCGGCCTCGTCGGGCGGTACGAACGGGATCGCGCCCGGTGAGCCCAACCCCTACGGCGTGACCTACCGGGCGAGCGGCAAGCTGCCCGACGGACCCGGCTCGGCGCCGGTGTACCGGCCGGCCGGTGAGGTCACCGGGGACGAGGTGGCCCGGCTGGCCGAGGCGTTCGGGCTCGACGGGACGCCGGTGGCCGAGGGGCAGATCTGGCGGGTCGGGCCGGGCAAGGACGGCTCGGGGCCGAGTCTCCAGGTGAGCAAGGAGGCGCCCGGGTCCTGGACGTTCAGCCGGTACGCCCCCGGCACGGACAACTGCAAGAAGATCACCGTCTGCGCCCAGGACCCCGGCGCCCCGGCCGGCGACCCGGTGAGCGTGACGACCGCGCAGAAGGCGGCGGCACCGGTCCTGAAGGCGCTGGGCCAGGACGACGCGAAGGTCGACGCGAGCCAGGTGATGGGCGCCCAGCGGGTGGTGAACGCCGATCCGGTGGTCGGCGGGCTGCCCACGTACGGCTGGACGACCGGGCTGACCGTCGGCAAGCAGGGCGAGGTGGTCGGCGGCAGCGGGCTGCTGAAGACGCCGGTGAAGGGTGACACGTATCCCGTCCTGAGCGCGAAGAAGACGCTGGACCTGATGAACGGGGCACCGCGGACCGACCATCGCATGGGCATCGGCGGCTGTGCCACCCCCGTACCGCTGAAGGACCGGCTCGAGCAGCCGTGCGGTTCGGGCGCTCCGGCGCCCGGTCAGAACCGGTCCACGCTGACGGTCACGCACGCGGTGTTCGGACTGGCCTCGCACTCCGTGGAGGGGCGGCAGGCGCTGGTGCCGTCCTGGCTGTTCGAGGTGCGGGGATCGCAGGCACGGGGCGAGTTCACCGTGACGTATCCGGCGGTCGACCCGAGGTTCCTGACCTCGGCGACACCACCGGCGGAGCCCACGTCACCGGGCGACGGGACGGCCTCGGCGCCGAAGACGAAGAACGTCCAGGCGGACGGCTACACGGCGGACGGCAAGGAGTTGACCGTGAGCTTCACGGGCGGGGTGTGCGCCGACTACACGGCGTCCGCGGACGAGGGATCGGACCGGGTGACGGTCACGGTGACGGAGAAGCCCTGGCCGAACAAGATCTGCATCCTGATCGCCAAGCAGTACGAGCGGACCGTCCAGCTGGACGAGCCCCTCGGCACCCGGAAGGTCGTCGGCCCGGACGGCAGGGAGATCGCGAAGGCGAAGCCGGGAGCCCGGCTGCCTGTGCCGTCGTCGCAGGCGCGCTAGATCCGGCGTGCCGGGATCCCCGGACACGCGAAGGCGGCGGCCCTTTCGGAGGGC